>CAZZWY010000212.1:0-1515 GCA_964657785.1 uncultured Acetobacteraceae bacterium | reverse complement strand
GACAGCGCTGCTCGCCTCCTTCGGCGCCTGCGGCGGCGGCACCGATCACACGCCGGCCGCGGCGCCGGCCGCATTCACGACGCTCGACGGCACCCAGCCGCTCGTGATCGGCCACCGCGGCCTGCCGGGCCTCTACCCGGAGGAAACGCAGCCGTCGTACGAGGTCGCGGCCGACGTCGGCGCCGACCTGCTCGAGGAAGACCTGCACCTCTCGAAGGACTGCGTGCTCGTCGCCCGCCACAACCCCTGGTTGAGCGACAACACCAACATCGCGTCCGTCGCGCTCACCAACCCGACGGTCGCGGCGAGGAAGCGCACCGTGCCCGGCCGGCTCGTCGACGTGACCTACTCGCTCGCGACCTACGGCGGCCCGGCGCAGTACCTCACCGATCTCACCGACCCGGCGGACCCGACCTCGGTGCTGCGCTCGCTCGTCGTCGACGGCGAGGACCACACCGGCGACTGGTCGATCACCGACTTCACCGTCGCCGAACTCAAGGCCTGGATCGGCGGCACCACCTACGACGACGCCGCCGAGCGCCCGACAACCCTCAACGGCAAGTACCCGGTGCTGACGATGCAGGAGATCATCGACATCGCCAAGGCCAAGAGCATCGCCCTCGGCCGCACGATCGCCGTCTACCCGGAGGCGAAGAACCCGTACTGGAACAACGCCCAGGCGATCGCCAACGGCTGCGGTACCGGCACGCACCCGTTCGAGGACGCGATCCTGAAGCTCATCAACGACAACGGCTACAACACGCCGACTTCGCCGCTCATCGTGCAGAGCTTCGACCCGGCGAGCCTGAAGACGCTGCGGGCGATCGGCCTGAAGGCGCGTGCGATCCAGCTGATCGACGGCAACGACGTCGACTACAAGACCGGCGCGATGATCTACCAGACCAACGACGCCTACAACTTCGTCGACGGCCGGCCCTACAGCTGGACCGTCGGCGGCGACGGGCGCTATTTCGGCGTGATGACGACGCCGGCCGGCCTGGCCGAGATCAAGACCTACGCCGACGGCATCGGCCCGTGGAAGCCGCAGGTGATGGCGCTCACCGGGCCGGACGGCACCTTCGCCGGCGTGACCACGGCGACGCCGACCGCGCTCATCGCCGACGCCCACCAGGCGGGGCTCTTCGTCCACAGCTACACCTTCCGCAACGAGCAGCGCTACCTCGCCGGCGTCTGGAAGGGCGACCCGATGGCCGAATACCTCGCCTACTTCCGTGCCGGCATCGACGGCGTCTTCACCGACTTCGCCAACACCGGTGTCGCGGCGCGGGCGACCTATCTGAAGGAGACCGGGCGCTGAGCCGGGTCGCCGGATGACGCGTTCTCGTTTCGTTTCGCGGCCGCGCCTGGGGGGCATCGCGGCGCTCGGGTTCTGCGCGTTCGGTGCGTTGCTGTCGCCGGTCCGGGCCGCCGACGCCGCGCCGGGTGCGTCGCCGCCGGCCGACCAGACGCTGCCCGGCACCGGCAACGCCGCGGCCGAGCGCCTCGCGGCAGAGT
>CAZZWY010000211.1:0-7294 GCA_964657785.1 uncultured Acetobacteraceae bacterium | reverse complement strand
AAAGCCCTGCCGCCTTTTTTCCGTCCCGGAATCTTGCGCCGCGCGTTCGTCGCCGAGACACGCCCGCGGCGCGGCGCCGGCGGCTCACGACATGAACATCCCGCCGTCGACGTTCACGGTCTGCCCCGTGATGTAGGCCGCGTCGTCCGAGGCCAGGAAGGCCACCAGGCCGGCGACATCGGCGCCCGTGCCGACCCGGCCCATCGGAATGCCGGCCACCCATTCGGCCATGAGTTCGCCCGGCTTGTAGTCGCCGAGCAGCTTGCCCCAGGCGGCGTCGTTGTACTGCCACATGTCGGTCTCGATGATGCCGGGGCAAAACGCATTGACGGTGATACCCGTGCGCGCAAGTTCCTTGGCCAGGCTTTGGGTGATGCCGATTACCCCGAACTTGCTGGCCGCGTAGTGCGGGGTGTAGATGAATCCCTGCCGCGCCTGACCGGACGCGGTATTGATCAGACGCCCCTTCCTGCCCGCCCGCCGCATCCGCAACGCCGCTTCCTGACAGCACAGGAAGACGCCCTTGGTGTTGACGGCCAGGACCTTGTCCCATTCGTCCTCGGTCATGTCCTCGAGGCGGGCGACGGTGATGACGCCGGCGTTCTGCACCGAGATATCGACCTCGCCGAGTTCGGCGGCGACGCGCTCGTACATCGCCACGACCTGCGCCTTGTCGGTCACGTCGAGCACGACCGACAGCGCCCGGCTGCCGGCCGCCGTCAGCGCCTCGGCCACCTCGTGCACCCGAGCTTCGTTCGCCGCCACGCACACGTGGGCGCCTTCGCCCGCGAAGCGCTCGGCGATGCTCCGGCCGATGCCACGGCTGCCGCCGGTGACGACGACCACCTTGCCCTCGAATCGATTCGTCATGTCAGCGCTGACCTCACCAGCACACGAAGCCGCCGTCGACGATCAGGTCGACGCCGGTGACGAACGAGGCGGCGCGGCTCGCCAGGAACACCGCCGGGCCGACGAGCTCGTCGACCGTCGCCATCCGCCCGAGCGGCGTGTCGGCCTCGAACTGCCGGACCTGTTCCGCCACCTCCGGGCGGCTGTTCATCGGCGTCGCGGTGTAGCCGGGGCTGATGCTGTTGACGCGCAGGCCACGGCCGCTCCACTCCATCGCCAGGCTCTTCGACAGGTGAATCACCGCCGCCTTGGAACTGTTGTAGTGGGCCTGCAGCAACCCGCGGTTGACGATGCTGCCGGACATGGAGGCAATGTTGACGATCACGCCGCGGCCGCGCGGCAGCATCACCCGCGCCTCGGCCTGGCAGGACAGGAAGACGCCGTTCAGGTTGACCGACATCATGCGCTGCCACTGGGCTTCGGGCATGTCTTCGGCGGCGGTGGCGTTGGCGATGCCGGCACAGTTCAGTGCCACGCCGAGCGGCCCGAGCGCCGCTTCGCACTGCGCCACCGCACGCTGCAGGTCGGCCGCATTAGTCACGTCGCCGCCGAGGCGCAAGGCTTTGCGGCCGAGCGCGGTGATCCGGTCCACGGTGTCGCCGAGGCCGGCACTCGCGGGCAGGTCGACGCACGCGACGTCGGCGCCCGCTTCGGCGAGGCCGACAGCGAGGCGTTGACCGATGCCGCTGCCGGCGCCGGTCACGAGGGCGATCTCGCCGCTAAGATCGAACAGGTTCATCGTGAAGATCCTCAAGGTGACGCGAGCAATCGCTGCGCGGTATGCAGGTCGGTGATCAGGGTGGTGAGCCACTTGCCGCGCAGCGCGGCGCGAATCGCTTCGAACTTGCGCTGGCCGCCGGCCACGCCGATGCGGCGGCGGGTGCGCAGGATCTGCCCGACGCCGATGCCGAGCACGCGCTCGTCGAAACCCGTCGGCACGTGCCGGCCCTGGTGGTCGTAGAAGCGCATGCAGACGTCGCCGACCGCGCCGGCCTCGCGCAGGTCCGCCAGATCCTGCGGCGTGAACACATTGCCGCTGTCGCGCAGCATCCGCGACGGCGGAATCGCGCCGATGCCCATCAGCACGGCCGAAAGGTCGTCGAAGCGCTGCAGCGCCTCCTGGCACGAGGGGTCGGTGAGCAGCGCGTCGCGGGTCGCGAGCGTCGTGACGACGCCGGGCGCGAGCATGAAGACGGCCTCGGCTCTGGAGAGCTGGGCCAGGCGCTCGGTGAGCCGCGTGGCGAACGCCTGCGAACTCGCGAAACCGAGGCCTCCGAGGACCTGGACGATGGTCTTGGTCTCGCCGGGGCCGACGGGCCGCATCGCGTTGACGGCCGCCAGCAAGGTCGCGCTCCATGACGAGACCCCGATCGTCTTCAGGCTCGGCACGACCAGTTCGAGGTAACTCGCGACCGTCGCGGCCAGCGCCTGGCTCATCTGGTCGTCGTTCAGGGCCGCCGCGTCCACGACCTCGACCACGATCATCGCGTCGAGTCCGTAACGGGTCTCGAGCTGCTGTTCGATCTCGCCGTGCATGCCCTCGGGCACGTGCACCGTGGTGCGCACAATGCCGAGTTCCTGCGCCTGCTTCAGCAGCCGCGAGACCCGCGCCTGCGACAAGCCGAGCTGTTCGGCGATGCGCACCTGGCCGATGCCGCGTTCGTGGTACATGCTGGCGATGCGGGTCGTCAGGCGGAGCAGGTCGTGAGACGGTGGGCGGGCGCTGGGCATGGTGGCGGCGATTCTGCCCTCGACCCGGTTCATGGCGACTCCCCGTGCCCCGAAGCCGGCGGACGAACCGCCGGGGCGTTCCGGGCCGGCTCGGGGGCGGCGCGGCGCCCGGCCCGCACCGAGGTCGACGCGCGGCGCATCATGACACCGCCAGCTCCATCACCCGCGTCCCGGTGGCGTCGCCCTGCGCCAGGATGCCGCGCGACTCGCCTCGCGCCAGCACCATCACGCGATGCGAGAGGCCGAGCACCTCGTCGAGGTCGGAGCTCACGACGATCACCGCCATGCCCTCGCGCGCCAGTTCGGCGATGACCTCGTAGATGGCGGCGCGGGCGCCGACGTCGATGCCGCGGGTCGGCTCGTCGAGGATGATGACCTTCGGGTCGCGCGCGACCCATTTCGCGATCACGACCTTTTGCTGGTTGCCGCCCGAGAGGCTGCCCGCCGCCTGCGACGGCCGGCCCTTCACGCCGAGCCGGCGGATCAGGTCGGCCGCGAACGCTGCGGCGCGCGTCGGATTGAGCCAGCCGCCGGGAGCGACCCGGTCGAAGTTGCTGTACGCGATGTTGTCGGCGATCGAATGCGTCAGCACCACGCCGAGCGCCTTGCGATCGTCGGGAACCAGCACGACTTGCTCTCGGATCGCGTCGGCCGGCGAGCGCAGGCGGACGGTCTTGCCGCGAATCGCCACCTCGCCGCGGGCGATGGGGTCGGCGCCGGCGATGGCGCGGACCAGCTCGGTGCGCCCGGCGCCGACGATGCCGGCCAGGCCGAAGACCTCGCCGGCGAAAACCTCGAACGAGATGTCCCGAAAGCTGCCGTCCGGGGCGCTCAGCGACTTCACCGCCAGCGCCACCTCGCCGCCTTGCGGTGCCGGGATGTGCGGAAACAGCCGGTCGACGCTGCGCCCGACCATGTCGCGCACGAGTTGCGCCGTCGGCACCTGCGCCGAGTCATGTTGCGCCACCTGTTCGCCGTCGCGCAGCACGACGATGCGGTCGGCGATGCGGGCGATCTCGGCCAGGCGGTGGCTGACGTAGATGAAGGAAACGCCTTCGGCCTTCAACCGGAGGATCTGCTCGAACAGCCGGTCGGTTTCGGCTTCGCCGAGCGCCGCGGTCGGTTCGTCGAGGATCAGGAGCCGCGCGTCCAGGGTCAGCGCCTTGGCGATCTCGACCTGCTGCTGGGCCGCGACGCGCAGGCTGCCGACCTTGCGCGTCGCCGGCACCTGCAGACCGAGCCGTTCGAGCTGGCGCTGCGAACGCTCGACCATCGTCGCCATGTCGATGCGGCCGCGCTTCATGAGCAGACGGCCGACGAAGACGTTCTCGGCGATCGTCAGCTCGGGCAGCAGGCGCATTTCCTGGTGAATCAGGCCGATGCCGGCGCTGAGCGCGTCGCCCGGCGCCTGCGGCGCGTAGGGCACCCCCTGCCACCACATGCGGGCCCCCGCGTCGGGCGAGACCAGGCCCGCGATCACGGACGACAGCGTCGACTTGCCGGCGCCGTTTTCGCCGAGCAAGGCGACCGCCTCGCCCGGCCGCACGTCGAGGTCGACGCCGCGGAGCACGTTGATCGCGCCGAAGGTCTTGCCGACGCCGCGCACCACCAGGCCCGGGTGGCTCGACGGCGGGGCGGGGTCAGGGGATGCCGACGAGGTCATGGCAGGGCGGCGGATCAGGGATGCGTCTTCAGGAACTTCTCGACGTTTTCCTTCGTCGTCAGGACGCCGTCCATCGGCTGGTCGACCGGCGGCTTCTTGCCGGCGAGGAGCATCGTCACCGCATCGACCGCCATGCGGCCCATCGTGAAGGTGGGCTGCGTCACGGTCGCGTCCAGGCCGCCGCTCTGCACCGCCTTCAGGCCGCCGATGTCGCCGTCGTAGCCGACCACCCAGACCTTGTGGTCGGGCTTCGCGAGCTTGACCGCCTGGGCGGCACCGAGGGCGATGCCGTCGGCCTGACCGAAGATGATGTTGACGGTCGGGTCGCGCTGCAGCATGTCCTGCGCGAACTTGTTGCCTTCATCGGCCGCCCAGCGTTCGGTGAACTGGTTCTGCGTCACCTTGATCGCCGGGCACTTGGCAAGGCCCGCCGTCCAGCCCTTCATGCGGTCGACCTCGGGCGAGGTGCCCTTCTGGCCGTGGATCACCACCGCGTTGCCCTTGCCGCCGGTCTGCTTGCAGATCCATTCGGCGAGCTCGGTCGTCGCCTTCACCGATTCGCCGTGGATGAAGGTGTCGCCGGGCGCGCCTTCGGCGTTACGGTCGACGTTGATCACCGGGACGCCGGCCGCGCGCGCCGCCTTGACCGGCACCGAGGCGGCGGTCGCGCCCGCCGGGATGTAGATCAGCGCGTCGATCTTCTGCGTCAACAGGTCCTGGATCTGGTCGACCTGGGTGGTCGCGTCGCCCTTGGCGTCGACGATGATGACGGTGTAGCCCTTCTCCTTGCCGTAGGCCTCGACTGACTGCTTGATCATGTTGAAGAACTCGGCCTGCAGGTTGGCGACCGCCAGGCCGATCTTCTTGCCTTCGGCATGGGCACCGGTGGACAGTGTCGAGAGCGACAGGGCGGCGATGGCGGCGGCGAGGGTCAGTTTCTTGAACTTGAACATTGGAGGCTCCATTGGGGTGTGAATGTCTCGGGTCACGGCGCTGGGCGGCGCCCACGGGTCGCGGCTGTTGGGAGGCAGCTCTTTTGTCTGGAAGGCGGATTCAACGGATCCGCCGCTTGTTAGAGTCGACGGCGACGGCCAGCACGATCACGCCGCCGATCACGATCTGCTGCACGAAGGGCGAGACGCCGAGCAGGTTCAGGCCGTTGCGCAGGACGCCGATGGTCAGGACGCCCATCAGCGTTCCCCAGATCGAACCGACGCCGCCGGAGAGGCTCGCGCCGCCGATCACCACCGCCGCGATCGTGTCGAGTTCGTAGCCGAGGCCGCCGCTCGGCTGCGACGAATCGAGCCGGGTCGACATGACCACGCCCGCCAGGCCGGCCAGCGCGCCGCAGACGGTGTAGACGATCAGGGTGACTCGCTTGACCTGGATGCCGGCCAGTCGCGCGACTTCCGACGCACCGCCGATCGCATAGAGCGAGCGGCCGCCGGTGCGGTATTTCATGTAGACCGCGGCCAGCGCCGTCAGGAGAGCGGTGAGCGCGACCGTTGCCGAGATGAAGCCGAGGTAGCGGTTGATCGAGAGCGCCGAGAACCAGTCGGGGTAGCCGACGATCTGCGACCCGTCGGTGATCATGTTGGCCAGGCCGCGCGCGATCGACATCATCGCCAGCGTCGCGATGAACGCAGGCAGGTTGGCCCGGGTGATGAGCAGGCCCGAGCTGACGCCGCAGAGCGCGCCCACGACGAGCGCTGCCAGCATCGCGAGCGGCATCGGCAGCCCCCAGACGTTGGCGAGCCAACCCATCACCATCATCGACAGCGCCAGCACCGAGCCGACCGACAGATCGATGCCGCCGATGACGATGACGGCCGTCATGCCGAGCGCCAGGATGCCGAGCACGGTGAGCTGGTCCAGCACGTTCAGCAGGTTTCGGATGCTGAGAAAGCTGCTCGTGCTCAGGGCGAAGACCACGCAGAGCACGATCAGGCTGATCTCGGAGCCGTGCGCGACGAGGCGTTCACCCCAGGTCGGGCGATCGAGCACCGGTCCGGCGGTGCGCGGCGCGACGGAAGAAGCGGGGGGATGAACGGCAGCCATCGGATCTCCAGGAAAGGAAGTGGCTCAGGCGCCGACGTGGCGCGACTGCTGGACGGCACGCGACCAGCGGCGCCGCGCGGCGGCCGCGGCGCTCGGCGGCCAGTCGTTGCGGACCTCCGTCTGGGCGCGCGGCAGACGGGCGAGCGTCGGCCAGTCCCAGAGTCCGGCGCGCAGCCCCGCCAGATGAGCGACGCCGAGCGCCGACAGCTCCGGGTCGGCGCACGGCACGACCGGTCTGCCGATCAACGCCGACAGGACACCCTGCAGATGCGCATTGCGCGACGGGCCGCCGTCGACGAGCAGCCGCTCGATGCCGGCCACGCTCCGGTCCATCGCATCCATCACATCGGCGACTTGATGGGCGATCGACTCGACCGCCGCGGCGAGCAGCGCGCCCTTGGCGGTGCCGAGCGTCAGGCCGCTGATCAGCCCGAGGGCGTTCGCGTCCCACCATGGCGCGCCGAGGCCGGTGAAGGCAGGCACCAGGCAGACGCCTTCGCTGCTGCTGCGGGCGGCCAGGGCGGCCGCCTCGTCGCTGGTCATGCCGAACAGGTCCGCGACCCAGCGCAGCGTCGCCCCCGCCGCGCGGATATTGCCTTCGAGGGCCTGCACCGGGCCGTTGCCGGCGTCCCAGGCAATGGTCAGGCACAGTCCCGGATCCGGCGGCCTGCGGCCGTCGGTGAGGCCCATCACCGACGACCCGGTGCCGAGGGTCGCCTTGACCTGGCCGGGCGTGTAAGCACCGTGGGCGAACAGCGCCGAGTGTGAATCGGCCATCACCGCATGGACCGGCACGCCCCTGAGCGAGGCGTGGAGTGCGCCGGCATCGGCGAAGTGGCCCACGGACGGCAGCACCCGCGGCAGCGCCTCGAGCGGGATGCGGAAGAGGGCGGCGAGCTCGGCGTCCCACCGAAACGCGTTGACGTCGAAGAG
>CAZZWY010000210.1:0-7329 GCA_964657785.1 uncultured Acetobacteraceae bacterium | reverse complement strand
ACCTACACCAACCAGAGCGACGCCGTCCTGTCGTCGCTGAAGATCAGCGACGCGACGCCCTCCTACACCGTCTTCGCGAGCGCGGTCTGCGGCGCCACGCCGAGCGCCGCCATCACCTGTGCCGTGACGGCCGCGCCGACCGCCGGCAACACCGGCCGCGTCGAGTGGACGTTCACCGGCCCCCTGAACGCCGGGGCGACGGGCAGCGTCACTTTCAGCGTCGTCCTGCAATAGGGGCCGAAGAGCGGCGGAAATCGGTGCCGGTGAGCAACCCGCGCGCCGGGTCGAAGACGTAGGCGAAACGCCCTCAAGCGCTGGGGGCCGCCACCCTCTTCAGGGCGATGCGACCGGGCCGAAATCAGTGCACCGCCGGACATCGGCAATTCCACACGCATCGGCATGCACGCATCGGACTCGATCAGCCTCGCGCCGTCGGCCCTGGCGCCGTCGGCGGCCTCCCGGTTGCTGCGCCTCTGGCAGCGCTTCACCGGCCGGTTCGAGGGTGCGGCGGCCGCGCCCGCCGCGCGCACCGAGAGCGACGCCATCGCCGCCCGCCTGGACGAAGCGTCGACCATGTGGAGCACCCACATCGGCACCGCGCAGGAACAGATGCGCACCGCGACCGACAGCCTGCTGGTGAGCTTCGGGCAGATCCTGAACGAACTCGACCTGATCGTCGCGCCGGCGGACGCCGCCACCGCCGGCAAGTCGCCGACCTCGCACGAGCTCGACGGCCGCGCCGCGATGCTCTCGCACTGCGAGGAGCAGCTGCGCAGCCTCCTCAGCAACTTCAACGGCTTCGTCGAGTCGCGCGACCTGGTGCTCGGCTCGGTGCGCTCGCTCTCGACCGCCTCGAAGAGCCTCGCGACGATGGCCGAGGACGTCGGCAAGCTGGCCCGCCAGACCAACCTGCTCTCGATCAACGCCGCGATCGAGGCCGCCCGCGCCGGCGACTCCGGGCGCGGCTTCTCGGTCGTCGCGAGCGAAGTCCGGCGCCTCTCGCTGGAGTCCGGCGAGACCGGCAAGCGCATCGCCGAAGGGGTCCAGCAGTTCGGCGCCCGCATGCAGCAGGCGCTCACCGATGCCGACCAGCATGCCGTGCGCGACGCCGCTTCGATCGAGAAGTCCGGACACACCATCAACGAGGTCATCGCCGACGTCGACACCACCGTCTCGCAGCTCAACGCCCGAGCCGCCGAGCTGCGCGCCCGCGGCGAGGCGGTCAAGGCCCAGGTCGAGCAGCTGATGATGGCGTTCCAGTTCCAGGACCGGGTGCACCAGATCCTCGACCAGGTGCGCAACTCGATCCTCACCTCGAGCGCGCGCCTGCAGCTCGCGATCGGCGAAGGCCGGGCCCCCGATGCGAACGAGTGGATGACGCTCCTGAGCGCGGGCTACACCACCGCCGAACAGCGCCAGGTGACCGACAGCTCCGTCGCCGTCGCCTCCAGCAGCAGCAGCGGCACCACCTTCTTCTGATCCGGCACATCCCATGGCAAAGACAATCCTGATCGTCGACGACTCGGCCGCGCTGCGCACGGTCGTCAAGATGGCCCTCGTTCGCGCCGGCTACGACGTGCTCGAGGCCGGCGATGGCCAGGAGGGGCTGATGCAGCTCGACAAGGCCTCCAAGGTGCACCTGATCGTGAGCGACGTGAACATGCCGAAGATGGACGGCATCACCTTCGTCTCGCACGTCAAGCAGCACCCGCGGCACAAGTTCAGCCCGGTCGTGATGCTCACCACCGAGGGACAGGACGCCGCCAAGGAACGCGGCCGGGCCGCGGGCGCGAAGGCCTGGATCGTCAAGCCGTTCAACCCGACGCAGCTGCTGGATGCGGTCTCCAAGCTGATCCTGCCGTAGGAGGCGCGCCATGTCCGCACCCTTCGCCCTGCCGCCTTCGCTGCCGCTGCTGCCCTTTCCGCCACTGCCGCCGGAGCTGACGATCTACGCCGTCGGCGCGCTGCGCGAGCAGTGGCTCGCCCGGCTCGGCAAGGCCGCCGAGGTCGAGGCCTGCCTCATCGACGGCGCCGCCGTCGATCAGGTCGACGCCGCCGGCGTGCAGGCCTTGCTCTCGCTTTCGAAGGCGCTCGCCGCGCGCCGCTGCCGGCTGCGCGTCGCCCGTCCCAGCACGTCGTTGACGCGCGCCCTCGAGGACCTGGGCGTGAGCGACGTCCTCGACGCTCCCAACGCACCCCAGGAGGGCGCACGATGAGTTCGATCGACAGCGACAACAGCTTCATCGCCGAGGCCCTGCCGATCTTCATCAGCGAAGCCAACGAGCAGATCGAGGAGCTCGAGCAGCTGCTGCTGCGCCTGGAGCACACGCCCGACGACCGCGAGCTGCTCGACGCCCTCTTCCGCTGCGCGCACACGGTCAAGGGCTCGGCCGGCATCTTCGGGCTCGACGCGGTCGTCGCCTTCACTCACCACGTCGAAACCCTGCTCGATCGCCTCCGCAACGGCACGCTCGCCTTCTCGGCGCCGATCAGCACGCTGCTGCTGCAGAGCAACGACCAGATCCGCAGGCTCGTCGATGCGGCGACCGATCCGGACGGCGCGGGCGACGACGCGGCGCGCACCGGCGACGCGCTGGTGCAGCGGCTGCAGAGCGCGGGCGGGCAGGCGGCGGCGCCGAACGCGCCCGCACCGGTCGCGCCCGAGCACGTCGGCACGCCCACCTGGCAGGTGTCGGTGACGTTCGGCGTCGACACCTATCGCAACGGCATGGACCCGCTCGCGATCCTCAACTACCTGCGCGACCTCGGCCGGGTCGTCGGCATCGCCTGCGACCGTTCGGCGATCCCGGCGCTGGACGCGATCGACCCCGAGAGCTGCCACCTCGGCTTCGACTTCAAGCTCGAGACCGCCGCGTCGCGCGCCGAGATCGAGTCGGCGTTCAGCTTCGTCCGCGAGGATTGCGTGCTGCACCTCGTCGAGCCCGGCACCGGGCCGAGCGACTTCGCCGCCCTGATCCAGGCGATGCCCGACCAGCCCCGCCTCGGCGACATCCTCATGTCGGCCGGCGCGATCACGCGCGGGCAGCTGCGCCAGGCGCTCGAGGACCAGTCGGCCACCACCTCGGCCGGCGGCAGCCCGGCGCCGCTCGGCGAAATCCTCCAGGACAAGAGCGGCCTCAGCCCGCGGATCGTCGACGCGGCGCTGCAGAAGCAGCAGAAGCAGCGCGAAAGCGCGGCGACCGACGACCACCGCTTCATCCGCGTGCAGGCCGACCGGCTCGACGCCGTCATCAACCTGCTCGGCGAACTCGTGATCGCCGGCGCCGGCGCTGCGCTGCTCGCCAAACAGACGCGCCAGAACGCGCTGATCGAGGCGAACGCGCAGATCGGCCGGCTGATCGAGGAAATCCGCAACGGCACGCTGCACCTGCGCATGGTGCCGATCGGCGAGACCTTCTCGCGATTTCGCCGGGTGGTGCGCGACACCGCCGCGGAACTCGGCAAGGACGTCGCCTTCGACATCGAGGGCGGCGAGACCGAGCTCGACAAGTCGGTGGTCGAGCGCATCGCCGACCCGCTCATGCACCTGGTGAGGAACGCCCTCGACCACGGCCTCGAGACCGCCGAGAAGCGGGTCGCCGCGGGCAAGCCGGCGCAGGGCCGGCTCACGCTCTCGGCCTGCCACGAATCGGGCAGCATCCTGATCGGCATCCACGACGACGGCCGCGGGATCGACCGCGACCGCGTGCTCGCCCGGGCCTGGGAACGCGGCATCGTCGAGCAGGGCGTGCGGCCGTCCGACAGCGAGATCGTCAAGCTCATCTTCGAGCCGGGCTTCTCGACCGCCGAGAAGGTCACCAACCTGAGCGGCCGCGGCGTCGGCATGGATGTCGTGCGGCGCAACATCGAGGCGCTCCGCGGCACGGTGACGATCTACAGCGAACCGGGCGAAGGCTCGACGATCGAGATCCGCCTGCCGCTCACGCTCGCGATCATCGACGGCTTCCTGGTCGGCGTCGGCGCCTCCAAGTTCATCTTTCCGCTCGAGTCGGTCGTCGAGGTGATCGAGACGCGGCCGATGCAGGCGGCGGTCGATGCGCGCGGCCGCAGCATCGTCGAGCTGCGCGGCAAGGCCTTGCCCGTGGTCAGCCTGCGAACGCTCTACGCGCTCGACACGCCGGAGCCCGACAGGGCGAGCGTCGTCGTCATCCAGTCGGGCGGCGAGCGTTTCGGCGTGCTCGTCGACCAGCTGCTCGGCCAGCACCAGACCGTCATCAAGCCGCTCGCGAAGCTCTTTCGCAGCCTGCGCGGCATGTCGGGCTCGTCGATCCTCGGCAACGGCGAAGTCGCGCTGATCTTCGACGTCAATTCGCTGAGCCAGCTCGCCATGAAACCGGCGGTCGCCGGCGCCGCGGCTTCGGGTCGCCCGACCGTCTGCCTGTCAACCGCACCCTGAACCGCGCGCTTCCCGTCGCACCTTCAGCTTCGTCTCTTCAGTCAAGGATTTCGCCATGAACGCACCCAAAGTCTCCTGGATCGCCCGTCTGCTCGGCGTGGCGCCGCCCACCCCGACCGCGGAGGAACTGCAGCGCGACGCCCTCGCGAAGCAGGCCCACGAGCAGATGATGGCCGACCTCAAAGGCCAGATCGCCGCGATCGACAAGTCGCAGGCGGTGATCGAGTTCTCGCTCGACGGCCGCATCCTGCACGCGAACAACAACTTCCTCCAAGCCCTCGGCTACACGCTCGCCGAAGTCAAGGGCCAGCACCACCGGATGTTCGTGGAGGAGGCCGAGAGCGACAGCCTCGCATACCGAAACTTCTGGGACAAGCTCGGCCGCGGCGACTTCGACACGGGCGAGTACAAGCGCATCGCCAAGGACGGCCGCCACGTCTGGATCCAGGCCACCTACAACCCGATCATGGGCGTCGACGGCAAGCCCTTCAAGATCGTCAAGTACGCCATCGACATCACCGCCACCAAGCTGAGCGCCGCCGACTCCCGCGGCCAGCTCGAGGCTGTCAGCAAGGCCCAGGCGGTGATCGAGTTCAGCCTCGACGGCAAGATCCTCTCGGCCAACAACAACTTCCTCCAGGCCCTCGGCTACACCGCCGAAGAGGTCCGCGGCCAGCACCACGCGCTCTTCGTCGAGCCGGCGCATCGCGCCAGCACCGAGTACCGGATGTTCTGGGAGAAGCTCGGACGCGGCGAATTCGATGCCGGCACCTACAAGCGGATCGGCAAGGCCGGCAACGAGGTCTGGATCCAGGCCACCTACAACCCGATCTTCGACATGAACGGGAAGCCCTTCAAGGTCGTCAAGTACGCGACCGACATCACCGCGGCGAAGATGCAGGCGGCCGATTACGCGGGCCAGCTCGGCGCGATCAGCAAGTCGCAGGCGGTAATCGAATTCAGCCTCGACGGCCGCGTCCTCAGGGCCAACGACAACTTCCTGAAGGTGATGGGCTACTCGCTGGAGGAGGTCATCGGCAAGCACCACAGCATGTTCGCCGAGCCGGCCTACGCGGCGAGCCCCGAATACCGCATATTCTGGGACAAGCTCGGCCGCGGCGAGTTCGATGCCGCGCAGTACAAGCGCATCGGCAAGGGCGGCCGCGAAGTCTGGATCGAAGCGTCCTACAACCCGATCATGGACGTGAGCGGCAAGCCGTTCAAGGTCGTCAAGTATGCGACCGACATCACCGCCGCGAAGAACCAGGCGGCCGACTTTGCCGGCCAGCTCGGCGCGATCAGCAAGTCGCAGGCGGTGGTGGAATTCTCGATGGACGGCCGCATCATCCACGCCAACGAGAATTTCCTGAGGACGATGGGCTACACGCTCGCCGAGGTCAAGGGCAAGCACCACAGCATGTTCGCCGAGCCGGCCTACGCCGCGAGCCTCGAGTACCGCATGTTCTGGGAAAAGCTCAACCGCGGCGAATTCGATTCGGGCCAGTACAAGCGGCTCGGCAAGGGCGGGCGGGAAGTCTGGCTCCAGGCCTCCTACAACCCCATCCTCGACAGCAGCGGCCGGCCGGTCAAGGTCGTGAAGTACGCGCCCGACGTGACCGCGCAGGTCGCCGCGGCGCGCATGCTGTCCGAAGCCGTCGAGCAGGCCAACCTCGTCACCTCGGCCGCGAAGGACGGCGACCTCAGCCAGCGCATTCCGATGGAGGGCAAGAGCGGCCCGATCGAGAGCCTCTGCGCCAGCGTCAACTCGCTGGTCGAGATCACCGCCGGCGCCTTCGACGACGTCGGCCGGGTCTTCGCCGCGCTCTCGGCGGGCGATCTCACGCAGCGCATCGGGCGTGAGTATTCGGGCGTCTTCGGCCAGGTGAAGGACGACGCCAACGCGACGAGCCAGAAGCTCGCCAACATCATCGAGGACGTCGGCCGGGTGTTCTCGGGCCTGGCCTCGGGCGATCTCGGCCAGCGCATCTCGCGCAACGCCGAAGGCATCTTCGACCAGGTCAAGAACGACGCCAACGCCACCTGCGAGAAGCTCTCGGCCATCATCACCGAGGTGCGTTCGGCGGCCGAGGCGCTGACCGGCGCGGCCGACCAGGTGAGCGCCACGGCCCAGTCGCTCTCGCAGTCGGCGAGCGAGCAGGCGGCCTCGGTCGAGGAGACGACCGGCTCGATCGACATCATGTCCGCCTCGATCTCGCAGAACAGCGACAACGCCCGGGTCACCGACGGCATGGCAACGAAGGCGAGCAAGGAGGCCGGCGACGGCGGCGAGGCCGTTTCGCAGACGGTGCGCGCGATGAAGCAGATCGCGGCCAAGATCAGCATCGTCGACGACATCGCCTACCAGACCAACCTCTTGGCGCTGAACGCCGCGATCGAGGCGGCGCGTGCCGGCGAGCACGGCAAGGGCTTCGCGGTCGTCGCCGCAGAGGTCAGGAAGCTCGCCGAGCGCAGCCAGGAAGCGGCCAAGGAGATCGGCGACCTGGCCGGCAACAGCGTCTCGACGGCCGAGCGCGCCGGCAAGCTGCTCGACGAGATCGTGCCATCGATCCAGCGCACCTCCGAGCTGGTGCAGGAGATCGCCGCGGCGTCGTCGGAGCAGAGCCAGTCGGTGAGCCAGATCGGCGGCGCGATGGGCCAGCTCAGCAAGGCGACGCAGCAGAACGCGTCGGCCTCCGAGGAGCTGGCGGCGACGTCCGAGGAGCTGTCGGGCCAGGCCGAGCAACTGCAGCAGTCGGTGGCCTTCTTCGTGCTGGCGGATGCCGCCGCCGCGGCACCGACGCGCCGCGGCCGGAGCGATCCGGCCGAGGGCGGTGTGCGGCGCAAGCCCGCCGGCGGCGGCGGGCTGCGCGTGGCGTCGTCGTCGAGCGGCTCCTCGGGCGGCGGCGGCGGCG
>CAZZWY010000209.1:0-7334 GCA_964657785.1 uncultured Acetobacteraceae bacterium | reverse complement strand
CTCTTCCGCTTCCGGGCGGACGGACCCAACGAGCGCGGCCTCGCGCTGCTGCAGGCGCTCTACGGCCGCGCCCGCGAGCCGATCGGTGCGGAGCAGGTGCAGCTCGCACTCGTCGAGGCATCGACGAACGGCGGCACGGGCGGTCGGCAACAGCGCCGCCGTGGTGCGACCTCGGCGGCGGATTCGGCCGCCGCGACAGAACCCGCGAGCCCCGAGCCGACGCTGCTGCGAACCCGTCGCACCGACCTGGTCGGCCGCACGCCGAACCAGGTCACCTACCTGCACAACATCCTGCAGCACGACATCACCTTCGGCATCGGCCCGGCCGGGACCGGCAAGACCTTCCTCGCCGTCGCCTGCGCGGTCGACGCCCTCGAGCGCAGCGCGGTGCAGCGCATCGTCCTCACGCGCCCGGCGGTCGAGGCCGGCGAGCGCCTGGGCTTCCTGCCGGGCGACCTGGCGCAGAAGGTCGACCCGTACCTGCGGCCGCTCTACGACGCGCTCTACGACCTGATGGGCGCCGACAAGGTCGGGCGGGCGTTCGAGAAGGGCACGCTCGAAATCGCGCCGCTCGCCTTCATGCGCGGCCGCACGCTCAACCACGCCTTCGTCATCCTCGACGAGGCGCAGAACAGCACCGCCGAGCAGATGAAGATGTTCCTGACGCGGATCGGCTTCGGCTCGAAGGCGGTCGTCACCGGCGACGTGAGCCAGATCGATCTGCCGCGCGGCACCGAGAGCGGGCTGATCGACGCCGAACGCGTGCTGCGCCGGGTGCGGGGCATCGCGGTCACCCACTTCACGTCGACCGATGTGGTGCGCCATCCGCTGGTCGCGCGGATCGTCGAGGCCTACGACGCGGCGCATCGATGATGGGTGTCGGACGCGAATCGCTCGCGCTGTCGCTGCAATTCGCCGACAAGGGCGATCGGCCGCTGCTGCCGCGGCACCGGGTCGCGCGCTGGATCCGAGCCGCGCTCGACGCGCCGGCCGAGATCACGGTGCGCATCGTCGGCGAGGACGAGGGCAGGGCGCTCAACCGCGACTACCGGCAGAAGGACTACCCGACCAACGTGCTGACCTTCGATTACGCGCACGCGCCGCGGGTCATCGCCGACCTGGTGCTGTGTGCGCCGGTGCTGCGCCGGGAGGCGGTCGAGCTCGGCGTGCCGCTCGTCGCTCACTACGCGCACCTGCTCGTCCACGGCACCCTGCACGCGCAGGGCCACGACCACGAGGACGACGACGAGGCCCGCGCGATGGAAGCGCGCGAGACCGCGGTGCTGGCGGCGCTCGGCCTCGCCGACCCCTACGATCGCGGGCGATGACCGAGGCGCTGCCGCCCGTCGATGCGGCATTGCGCGGCGCCCTGCTGGCAACCTTGCTCCTCCTCGGCGTTGCGCTGGGTCGCTCGGCCGGCACGCATGTCGCCGCCCGGGTCGGCGTCGCGCTGACGGCCGGCCTCGCGGTGCAGGCGCTGGCGTCGCTACCGACGGTTGAACGGGGCTGGCCCATCGCATGGCAGGCGCCGCTGGTCGCCATCTCGATCGGCAATTCGGTGCTGTTCTGGCTCTTCGCACGGGCGCTTTTCGACGATGCGTTCCGGGTTCGGCCTTGGCAAGGGGCGGCGTGGCTGGCGGTGATGGCGGTCGGGGCGGCGTTCTGCCTGTCGATGGCTGGGTTCGGTCCGGATGCCGCGCCGACGCTCGGCCTGCGGTTCGTGCTGCGCTGGATTCCGGCGGTCTTCGCCGCGCTGGTCGTCGCGACGGCGGCCTTGCAGTGGCGCGCCGACCTGGTCGAACGGCGACGCAGGTTCAGGGCCTTCATCGTCGCCGCCGGTACTGCGTATGCGCTGGCGATGGTGGCGGTGCGGCTGACTTCGGCGCGTGGCGTGCCGTCACCGTTGGCTTCGGCGCTCGACACCGCCGCCCTGCTCGCGATGGCGCTCGCGGCGGCGGTCGCGACGCTGCGGATCGGCGGCGACGGCGGGTTGCTTTCCGCGCCCGCGCCAGCGGAGACGCCTGCCGCCGGCGAGATGGAGGACGTGTCGCCGGAAGCGCTCGACGGGTTCGAGGCCGGCCTCGCCGCCGACCTCGACCGGCTGATGCGCGTCGACCGCGCCTACCGCGTCGATGACCTGACGCTCGGCGTGCTGGCACTCAAGCTCGGTGTGCCCGAGTACCGCTTGCGCCGCTTCATCCACCAGCGCCTTGGCCAGCGAAATTTCAACGCCTACGTGAACGGCCTGCGGTTGGCCGAGGTGCGAGCCGCGCTGGCCGACCCCGCGCGTCGTGGCGACGGCGTGCTCGAGATCGCCCTGGAGGCCGGTTTCGCGTCGGCTGGCCCGTTCAACCGCGCGTTCAAGGCCGAAACCGGCGTCACTCCGACCGACTTCCGGCGCCGGGCGCTGGCCGATTCCTGAAATCGGCGAGCCGATTCGTCCGGTGTCCGGATTCGGCGGGGATTCGGCGGGACCGTGCGCGATGGCCAACGGAATATCCCGACCTCACCGCGGCGCCGTGCCGCCGGTCCGACGCGGGAACGCCATGCCTCTTCTTCGATCCTTGTTTTCATGCGTGCTGGCGATGTTCGGCACCTGCGCGGCAGCCCAGGCGCTTTGCGACAGCCCACCCGCGGTCGAAGGCCTGCAAGGTGGCCTGAGTGCCGCAGTGTGCAAGGCCATCGACCCGCCCGACGGTGTCGACACCCGGCTGCACGGCGTCGTCGTCGAATACCACGGGCAGCGCCTGGCGGAACGGTACTTCTCGGGAAGGGACACTGTGGTCGGTGATCTGTTCGGGCACGATATTGCCTTCGGGCCGCAAACGCTGCACGACCTGCGCTCCGTCACCAAGAGCGTGGTGAGTCTGTTGATCGGCATCGCGCAGCAGCAAGGTCGATTGGGCTCGATCGACACGCCGGTCGTCGACTGTCTTCGCGCCAGCGACAAGCCGCCGCGGATGGCGCCGGGCTGGGAGCAGATCACCCTTCGGCATCTGCTGACCATGTCTTCCGGCCTGGACTGGCAGGAAAACGGCATGTTCGGCAACCAGACGCGCATGGAGTTGTCCGGCGATCAAGCCGGCTACGTGTTGGCGCGCTCGATCGCGGAGCCCCCCGGCGCACGCTATGACTACAACAGCGGCAACACGGTCCTGCTGGGGCGCGTGCTCGAGCGTGCGACCGGCATGGATCTGGAAGCCTACGCCCGGCAGGTACTGTTTGAGCCCCTGGGCATTCGCGACCTGCAGTGGATCAAGGGGCGCGATGGTCACGCCTTCGCGCATGCAGGCTTGCGCTTGCGCCCGCGCGACCTGATCAAGATCGGCCGGCTGGTGCTGGACGGCGGGCGCTGGGAAGGCCGCCAGCTCGTGCCCCAGGCATGGGTGCAGGACAGCACCCGGGGCCATCTTGCCGCCGAACTGGATTGGCGCTACGGCTATCAGTGGCGCGTCGGCGACACGGTCGTCGACGGCAAGCCCTGGCACTGGATCGCGGGCTTCGGGAATGGCGGTCAGCGCCTGTTCCTCGTGCCTGCGCTCGACCTCAATGTCGTCATCTTGGCGGGCCGCTACAACGCGCCCGGCCCAACCAACGGCCGGCCTTCGCAGGACCTCTTCCGGCGCGTCTTGAACGAGGTGGTGCGCAGGGAGGCGACGCCGCGATAAGTCTTCTTCAAGGGCGCCGGCATCACGTGGGGCGACCCCGCCCGACGGTGGCGCCCCCTACTTCAGCGCGTCGGCGCGCTGAGGTAGCGCTTGCGCCAGAAGTACCAGCTCATGCCGATGCCGATCGTCAGCATCAGGAAGAAGGTGAACCAGAAGCCGCGGGCGCTGTGGATCAGCGGCAGGCCCTCGAAATTCATCCCGAAGAAGCCGGTGACGAGGTTGAGCGGCAGGAAGATGGCCGTCAGCACGGTGAGCGTGCGCATGATGTCGTTGGTGCGGTTGCCCTGGGCGGCAAAGTGCATCTGCACCGCGTTCTCGATCGACGATTCGAGCCGCCGCACGTGCGTGAGCACCCGTTCGATGTGCTCCAGCACGTCGCGCGCCCGGATGCGCAGCAACTCGCGCTCGCGAAGCACGGCCGGGGCGGCGTCCTGCGGGAGTTCGCCGATCGCATCGATCCATTCGGTGATCGCGGCGCGCTGGTCTTCGCAGGTGTCTTCCAGCACGTGCAGGCCGCTGCGCGACTCCAGCAGCAGGTGCCAGGTCCGGTAGTCGGCGTTCGGGCCGAACAGGCTTTGCTGCAGATCGTCGAGCTGCCGAGTCAGGAGCTTGCGCAGCTCGAGGTAGCTGTCGACCATGAAGTTGACCATCCGCAGCGCCAGGTCCGCGGCGTTCGGTGGCATGCGCACGCTGCCGCGCAACTCCGCTCCGGGGGCCTGCTGTTGCTGCAGCCGGTGCGCGAAGTACTCGAGCACCATGCAGTCGGTCGGATGAACCGTCAGCAGGACGCGGTCGAATACCGCGAAGCCGACTGCGCCGGTGTCGATCTGCGCGAGCGCGGTCGGGGCGGGCGCGGGCGCCGCGGCACCGCCGGTCGCCGGCTCATCGGTGGCGAGACCCGCGGCGAGTCGCCGGAAGACGAGCAGGTCGTAGGTCGAGGTGTAATCGAAGTTCGATGGAATCTGCGGATTCAGGAGATCGATGACGTGCAGGTCGACGAGTTGGCTGCCGGTCCAGCGGTTGAGCACCGCCTGCACCGGGGCGACGTCGGCTTCGAAGGCCTTGCGGACCAGCGCGATCCAGAGGTAGCCCGCGGCGGGAGCGGCCTCCGGCGGCGAATCGAGTTCGTCGAAGCGATCGCCGAAGATGTGGAAGATGCGCATCGTGCGGGCACCGGACCCGGTGGCCGCGATGCCGCCGGCCTGCGCGCCCGCCTCGACAGTCAGCGGGCCGACTGTCGCCCAGGCGCCGCCTTCGGTCGCATTCATCCGTTCGCTTTGAGCAGGCGCGCCGCCTCGAGCGCGAAGTAGGTCAACACGCCGTTCGCGCCGGCGCGCTTGAAGGCGAGCAGGCTTTCGAGGACGACCGCGTCGTGATCGAGCCAGCCGTTCAGCGAGGCGGCCTTGAGCATCGCGTACTCGCCGCTCACCTGGTAGGCGAAGGTCGGCACCCGGAACTCTTCCCGAACGCGGCGAACGATGTCGAGGTAGGGCATGCCGGGCTTGACCATCACCATGTCGGCCCCTTCGGCCAGATCGAGCGCCACTTCGCGCAGCGCCTCGTCGGTGTTGGACGGGTCCATCTGGTAGACCTTCTTGTTGCTCCGGCCGAGGTTGCCGGCCGAGCCGACCGCATCCCGGAACGGGCCGTAGAAGGCGCTCGCATACTTGGCGCTGTACGCCATGATGCGGGTGTGAATGTGGCCGCCCGCCTCCAGCGCCCCGCGGATCGCCGCGATGCGCCCATCCATCATGTCGCTCGGCGCGACGATGTCGACGCCGGCCTCGGCCTGCGTCAGGGCCTGCTGCTTCAGCACCGCGACGGTTTCGTCGTTGAGGATGTAGCCGGTGCGGTCGAGCAGGCCGTCCTGACCGTGCGTGGTGAAGGGATCGAGCGCGATATCGGTCATCACGCCGAGCTCGGGGAAACGCTTCTTGAGTTCGCGCACCACCGTCGGCACCAGGCCCTCCGGGTTCAGCGCTTCGCGACCGTCCTCGGTCTTGAGGGCGGGATCGATCACCGGAAAGAGCGCCATCACCGGGATGCCCGACTGCACGCATTCCTCGGCGACCGGAAAGAGGCGGTCGAGCGTCACGCGCTGAACACCGGGCATCGAGCGGATGTCCTGTGTCGTTCCCCGACCCGCCAGCACGAAGACCGGCAGGATGAGGTCGCCGGTGTGGAGCCGGTGCTCGGCGACGAGCGTGCGGGTGAAGGCGTCGCGCCGGAGCCGGCGGGGGCGATTCGATGGAAACGGGGCAGGGCTGTGCATGCGGGGCGCTTTCGTATCGCCGCCAATCCAGGTGCGACCTCTTTACATTTCTTCGCCAGGAAAGGAAGCGTAATCGAGATGTCGCCACGCCATCGAGATGCGCGTGGCGTCTGCTAGAGTGCTCTTCGAATGATAGCCGCAAGGTGATCGTTCCCTGCTTTCCTCCCTGAGCAGGTGCCCGACCGTGATGACAGCGTGAAGGCATTTCAGCCCTGGCCGTTTGCGCCGGGGCTTTCTTTTTTCGCCCGACATAATCCGTCGATGCTCTGGATCAAAGCCTTTCACATCGTGTTCGTGGCGAGCTGGTTCGCCGGTCTCTTCTACCTGCCGCGACTGCTCCTCAACCTCGTCTCGGTTCCTGCCGACAGCCATGCCGAGCGCGAGCGGTTGCTGCTGATGGCACGCAAGCTCTACCGCTTCACCAGCATCCTGATGGTGGTGGCGCTCGCCCTCGGCCTGGTCCTGTGGCTCTACTACGGCGTCGGTCGCGGCCCGGGGAATTACTGGTTGCACGCCAAGCTGCTGCTGGTCGTGGTGGCGATCGGCTATCACCACGCCTGCCGTTCCCTGCTCGCGAAGTTCGAGAAGTTCACCAATCGACGCAGCGAGCGGTGGTTCCGCGTCTTCAACGAATCGGCGGTCCTGCTCTTCACGGCGATCGTCGTGCTCGTGGTGGTCAAGCCGTTCTGACCGGCGGGGCGACGGATGGGGCGTCACCGCAGTTCGGCGTCCCCGCTCGCGCTGCTCTATGCCGCGTTGATCGTGTATGCGAGCCTTTATCCGTTCATCGGTTGGCGGCTCCCCGGCGTCTCGCCCTTCGCGTTCCTGGGCCTGCCCTGGCCGCGCTGGTGGACGTGGTTCGATCTCGCCGCCAATTTGATCGGCTATCTGCCGCTCGGCGCGCTCATCTTCGGCGCGCTCGTGCGCACCGGCAACACCCCGTGGGCCTCGTTCGCGAGCGCTTGCCTGCTGGGCGGCCTGCTGTCGTTCACGATGGAGTTCCTGCAGAACTTTCTGCCGCAGCGGGTGTCCTCCAACGTCGACCTCGGCCTGAACGCGACCGGCGCATTGCTCGGCGCAGCGCTCGGCTTTCGCATCCACGCCCGCGGCGCGGTCGAGCGCTGGCAAGCGGCGCGCGACCGCTGGTTCATCGGGCGCAGTGCCGGCGGCATCGCGCTGTTGTTGCTGTGGCCCGCGGGACTGCTGTTTCCGCTGCCGGTCCCGCTCGGGGTCGGGCAGGTGCTCGATCAGGTCCAGGAAGGCATCGCGGCGTTGGTGCAGAACACCCCGGTTGCGGCCTGGTTCGACGCCTGGTCGGACGCCGACTTCGATCGGGCGCCGTTCTCGCCGGCGGGTGAGTTCGCCCTGATCGCGCTCGGCCTGGTGGCGCCGTG
>CAZZWY010000208.1:0-7335 GCA_964657785.1 uncultured Acetobacteraceae bacterium | reverse complement strand
CGTCGCGAACCCCGGCATGTTGGCGGAAGTCCGCCTGCAGCCGCGCCTGCACCAGGTCCCACATCCAGGCGAGCGCCTGGCGCTGCCGGCGTTGTTCGAATTCGCCGCGGGCGCGGCGCTGCCGGTGAAAGGTGTCGACGTGCTGCCAGAAGGCGTCGACGCCCTGCCCCTTGAGCGCACTCAGCGGCATGACCTGCGTGACCCACTGGCCCGGCTCGGGGTGCCCACCGAACATCCGCAGCGAGCCGCTGATATGGGCCTGCGCCCGGGTCGCGGCGTTCGGGTCGAGATCGGCCTTGTTGATGACGATCAGGTCGGCGAGCTCCATCACGCCCTTCTTGATCGCCTGCAAGTCGTCGCCGGCGTTGGGCAACTGCATCAGCACGAACATGTCGGTCATGCTGGCGACGGCGATCTCGCTCTGGCCGACGCCGACCGTCTCGACAATGACGACGTCGTAGCCTGCCGCTTCGCAGACCAGCATCGCCTCGCGGGTCTTCTCGGCGACGCCGCCGAGCGTGCCGGACGCCGGGCTGGGCCGGATGAACGCGGCAGGGTCGACCGACAGTTTTTCCATCCGCGTCTTGTCGCCGAGGATCGAGCCGCCGGAGACGCTCGACGACGGGTCGATCGCAAGCACGGCGACGCGGTGGCCTCGGCTGATCAACATCAGGCCCAGCGTCTCGATGAAGGTCGATTTGCCGACACCCGGAACGCCGGAGATGCCGAGCCGCATCGCCTGGCCGGTGTGCGGCAGCAGGGCGTTCAGCATCGCGTCGGCACGCAGGCGGTGGTCGGCTCGCGTGGATTCGAGCAGCGTGATGGCTTTAGCGAGGGCACGGCGCTCACGGCGACTGACGGCCTCGATCAATGCGGTGTCGGCACCGCCGACAGCCAACGATTCCATGGCTGCGAGCCTTTCCACGCCCTCCCCCGTTCGTCCGGAGCGGTCCCGGTCACCCGCCATCGACGCTTCCTTCTTCGAACGGCGCCAGCCCTCGGTTCATCGCCGGCGTCGTGCGAGCCGTCCGAGCAACGCAGCAAGTAGGCAAAAGAGGCTTCACAAAGATTCCAGCTCAAACGCTCACCGCGACCGCCTTGCGAATCTGCTCCAGCACATCCTTCGCACTCGCCGGAATCGGCGTCCCCGGACCATAGATGCCTTTGACGCCCGCCTCGTAGAGCATGTCGTAGTCCTGCCGCGGGATCACCCCGCCGACGAAGACGATGATGTCGTCGGCGCCCTGGGCCTTCAGCGACTGGATGATCGCCGGCACCAGCGTCTTGTGGCCGGCCGCGAGCGTCGAGACGCCGACCGCATGCACGTCGTTCTCGATCGCCTGCCGCGCGCATTCCTCGGCGGTCTGGAACAGCGGCCCCATGTCGACGTCGTAGCCCAGATCGGCGAAGGCCGTCGCGACGACCTTGGCGCCGCGGTCGTGGCCGTCCTGCCCGAGCTTGGCGATCATGACGCGCGGCCGGCGGCCCTGGTCCTCGGCGAACTCGGCGATTTCGGCTTTCAGCTTCTCCCAGCCTTCGGCGCTGTCGTAGGTTGCCGAATAGACGCCGCTGACCATCTGGGTATCGGCACGGTGGCGGCCGAACACCTTTTCGAGCGCGTCCGAAATCTCGCCGACCGTCGCCCGCAGGCGCACGGCCTGGATCGACAGGTCGAGCAGGTTGCCCTCGCCCGTCTCGGCGCAGGCCGTCAGCGCATCGAGCGCCGTCTGTGTCTTCGCACCGTCGCGCGACGCCCGCACCTGCTTCAGCCGCGCGACCTGGTTCTCGCGCACCATGACGTTGTCGATGTCGAGCGTCGAGATCGCGTCTTCCTTGCCGAGCTTGTATTTGTTGACGCCGACGATCACGTCGCGGCCGGAATCGATGCGCGCCTGCTTCTCCGCGGCCGCCGCCTCGATCTTCAGCTTCGCCCAGCCGCTGTCGACGGCCTTGATCATGCCGCCCATCGCGTCGACCTCTTCGATGATCGCCCAGGCCGCATCCGCCATGTCCTGCGTCAGCTTCTCCATCATGTAGCTGCCGGCCCACGGGTCGACGACGCTGGTGATGTGGGTCTCTTCCTGCAGGATGAGCTGCGTGTTGCGGGCGATGCGGGCACTGAACTCGGTCGGCAGCGCGATCGCCTCGTCGAGCGCGTTGGTGTGCAGGCTCTGCGTGCCGCCGAAGACCGCGGCCATCGCCTCGATCGTGGTGCGCACGACGTTGTTGTACGGGTCCTGCTCGGTCAGCGACCAGCCGGAGGTCTGGCAATGCGTGCGCAGCATCAGGCTCTTGGCGCTCTTCGGCTGGAACTCTTTCATGATCTTCCACCACAGCAGCCGCGCCGCGCGCATCTTCGCGACCTCGAGGTAGAAGTTCATGCCGATCGCCCAGAAGAAGCTGAGCCGCCCGGCGAAGGCGTCGACGTCGAGGCCCTTGGCCAGCGCCGTCTTCACGTACTCCTTGCCGTCGGCGAGCGTGAAGGCGAGTTCGAGCGCCTGGTTCGCGCCGGCCTCCTGCATGTGGTAGCCGGAGATCGAGATCGAGTTGAACTTCGGCATGTGCTGCGCGGTGTAGGCGATGATGTCGCCGATCGCGCGCATGCTGGGTTCGGGCGGAAAGATGTAGGTGTTGCGAACCATGAACTCCTTCAGGATGTCGTTCTGGATCGTTCCGCTGAGCTTGTCCTGCGACACGCCCTGCTCTTCGGCCGCGACGATGTAGCCGGCGAGCACGGGCAGCACGGCGCCGTTCATCGTCATGCTGACGCTCACCGTGTCGAGCGGGATGCCGTCGAAGAGGATCTTCATGTCCTCGACGCTGTCGATCGCGACGCCGGCCTTGCCGACGTCGCCGGCCACCCGCGGGTGGTCGCTGTCGTAGCCGCGGTGCGTCGCGAGGTCGAAGGCCACCGAGACGCCTTGCCCGCCGGCGGCGAGCGCCTTGCGGTAGAAGTCGTTCGACGCTTCGGCCGTCGAGAAGCCCGCGTACTGGCGGATCGTCCAGGGCCGCACGGCGTACATCGTCGCCTGCGGGCCGCGCAGGAAGGGCGGGAAGCCGGGCAAGGTGTCGGTGTAGGGGAGGCCTTGGAGGTCGGCGGCGGTGTAGACCGGCTTGACGTCGATGCCGTCGGGGGTGCGCCAGTGGAGCGCCGCCAGGTCGCCGCCGGGGGCCGACTTGGCAGCGGCCTTTTGCCAGGCGCCGATGGATTCTGAATTCAGTAACTTGTCGTGGTCTGACATGAAGGCCTCGGGAAGTCGTCGTGGCATGGCTCGGGCGTGCGCGGGGCGGGGGGCGGTGAACGTCGCGGGCCGCAGGCAGTATTTTGTCGCAAAGGCGAGGCGACAATCACCCCCATGAGCACGCTGCCGCAGAGACCGCTGCTGAGCCTGATCGCTGCCGTTGCACGCAACGGCGCGATCGGCCGCGACAACGCGCTGGTCTGGCGCGATTCGGCAGACCAGCAGCACTTCCGGCGGGTGACGCTCGGCTGCCCGGTCATCATGGGCCGCAAGACCTGGGAGTCGCTGCCGCCGCGGTTCCGCCCGTTGCCGGGCCGGCGCAACCTCGTCGTCACCGCGAACCCGCACTGGCGCGCCGAGGGCGCCGAGGCGGTCGACTCGCTCGACGCTGCGTTGAACCGGCTCGTCGGCACGCCGAAAGCCTTCGTCATCGGTGGCGCGCAGCTCTACGCGCTCGCGCTGCCGCAGGCCGACGAACTGGTCCTGACCGAGATCGACGCCGACTTCGACGCTGACAGCTTCTTCCCGCGCTGGGACCCAGCCGACTTCCGCATCGAATCCAGCGAGCGCCGGCAGAGCGCGGACGGCACCGGCTATCGCTTCGTCGTTCGCCGCCGGCTGAGGCCGATCGGGCCCGCGCTGCGCTGAAGCCCGATCTTCGCGGGGGGCGGCTAGCCGATCAGCAGCCGCACGCCGAGCGCCGCGGCCAGCGCGGGCACCATCGTGACGGCACCCACCTCGAGGAATCGCCAGAAGCCGACGTCCTCGCCCTCGCGCCGAATCGCCTGAAGCCAGAGGATGGTGGCCAGCGAACCGGTGATCGACAGGTTGGGGCCGAGGTCGACGCCGATCAGCAAGCCGTCGACCACCAACCGGGGCGGCGCGGCCTGCATCACCGCCGTGCTCGCGACCAGCCCGGCGGGCAGGTTGTTCATCAGGTTCGAGACGACGGCGAGCACGCTGCCGGCGACGGCCGACGCGCGCGCAGGATCGCCCATGCCGTTGCGCAGCGCGCCGGCCACCAGCGCGATCACGCCGGTGCGGTCCAGCGCCTCGACCAGCACGAAGAGGCCGGCGACGAGCGGCAGCACGCTCCAGGAGATCGACCGCACCGTGGCCAGCGGTGAACGCTTTGCCAGCACGCCGACGCCGAGCAGCGTGGCGACGCCTGCCAGGCAGGTGGGCAGGCCGAGCGGCTTGTCGATCGCCGACACGACGATCAGCAGCAGCGCGGTCGCGACGATGCCCGCGAGCGCGGCCTTGGCACCGAGGCCGAGCGGCTCAGGACCGGCCCCGCGGTCGCACGTGCCCGCGAGGTGGTCGCGCTCGAACCAGCGCAGCGCGACGAAGGTGACGACGATCGACGCGAGCGAGGGCACCGCGAACGACGCGAACCACTCGCCGAGCGGCGGCATCTTGCCTCCGTACAGCACCAGATTGGCGGGATTGGAGATCGGCAGGACGAAGCTCGCGGCGTTGGCGATGAGAGCGCACGCGAACAGCAGCGGCAACGGCTCGGCCTTCGCCCTTTTCGCCGCGGCATACACCGCCGGCGTCAGCACCACCGCCGTCGCATCGTTCGAGAGGAAGGTGGTCGTGACGATGCCCGTGGCGTAGACGAGCAGGAAGAGGCGCGAGGTCGAGCCGTCGGCGTGCTGTGTCGCGGTTGCCGCCACCCAGTCGAACAGGCCTTGCTCACGCGCGGTTTCGCTCAGCAGCATCATGCCGATGAGAAAGAGGTAGACGTCCAGGCCCTTGGCGACGGCGTTGAGCGCCGCGCCGGGGGGCATCAGGCCGAGGAGCAGCAGCAGCAGCGCACCGCCGACCGCCCAGACGGCTTCCGGCCAGCGGAAGGGCCGGGCGATGACGCCGGCGGTCGCGGCGGCGCAGATCGCCCAGGTCGTCAGCGTGCCCGTCGTCATGGCCGGCCTTTGTTCTTTTTCGAGTGGGGCTGCGTCGCTGCGCGGCTGCGCCCGGGCCCGGCGGCGCGCGGTCGGCCGGTCCGCCGAGACGCCCTCGCCGCTCAGTCGTCGAGGCCGAGCTCCTGGATCTTCCGGGTGATGGTATTGCGGCCGATGCCGAGCTTCTGCGCCGCTTCGATGCGGCGGCCGCGGGTGATCTCGAGCGCAGTGTGGATCAGCTGCGCTTCGAACTTCCGCGTGAGCGTTTCCCACACCTCCGGTTCGCCGGACTGGAGCAAGGCGCGTGCATCGTTCTCGAGACCGACCAGCCAGTGCGGCGGAAGCGCCGGCGCGGGCGTGGCCGCGGCACTTCGCTCCGCTTCGGCGGTCACCACGGCCGGTAGCTGCATGGACGGCAGAGGCGGCGTCGGAAGCGCGGCCAGGCTGACCGGCGTCTCGAGCGCGGCCCCCTGCCCCGGCGCGATCGGCCGGCCCTGCGCGGCCGCGTGCGGCGCGGCCAACTCCGGCGGCAGGTCGTCGGACTCGATCATCTGCGCCGGCGCCATCACGGTCAGCCAGTGGCAGATGTTCTCGAGCTGGCGCACGTTGCCCGGGAAATCGAACTGCATCAGCCGCGCGACGGCCGCATCGGTGATGCGCTTGGGCTCGACGCCGAGCTCCTTGGCGCTCTTTTGCAGGAAGAAGCGCGTCAGCGACGGCACGTCCTCGCTGCGCTCGCGCAGGGCCGGCAAGCGCAGCCGGATCACGTTGAGCCGGTGGAACAGATCTTCGCGGAACGCGCCCTGCCGGACCCGGTCCTCGAGGTTCTGGTGCGTCGCAGCGATCACGCGCACATTGCTCTTCATCGGGTGATGGCCGCCCACCCGGTAGAACTGCCCGTCGCTCAGCACACGCAGCAGCCGCGTCTGCAGATCGAAGGGCATGTCGCCGATTTCGTCGAGGAAGAGCGTGCCCCCGTCGGCCTGCTCGAAACGCCCGCGGCGAGTCGTCTGGGCGCCGGTGAAGGCGCCTCGCTCGTGGCCGAACAGCTCGGACTCGAGCAGATCCTTCGGGATCGCCGCCGTATTGATCGCGACGAAGGGCCCCGCCGCTCGCTGGCTGTGCTTGTGCAGCGCGTTGGCGACGAGTTCCTTGCCGGACCCGGACTCGCCCGTGATCAGCACCGTGACGATGCTCTGGCTGAGCCGGCCGATGGCCCGGAACACGTCCTGCATCGCCGGGGCCTGGCCGAGCATCTCGGGCACCTGCGCCGCCTTCTCGTCGCGCACTTCCTCGCGCAGGCTCTCGTCGACGGCACGCCGGATCAGCTCGACCGCTTTCGGCACGTCGAACGGCTTGGGGAGGTATTCGAACGCGCCGCCCTGAAACGCGCTGACCGCACTGTCCAGATCGGAATACGCCGTCATGATGATGACGGGCAGCCCGGGATGCCGCTCGCGCACCTTGGCGAGCAGTTCGATGCCCGAGCCGCCCGGCATCCGGATGTCCGAGACCAGCACCTGGGGCTCGTCGTCCTCGAGCGCCGTCAGCACGTCGCGGGTGTTGGTGAAGCTGCGCACGGCGAGTTCTTCGCGCGCCAGCGCCTTTTCCAGCACGAAGCGGATGGATTGGTCGTCGTCAACAATCCAGATAGGTTTCATTCAAGCCTTGCGCTTTGGGTCTGCATGGCGCGCTTCGGTGGCCGCGTGGCGCGTGGCGATGCCCTCGAATCGGTCGCGCGGGGGGTCGTGAGCACCGCGCCGTTCGCGGGGCACCTCACGCCAGCGGAAGCACGATCTTGAAAATCGTCCTGCCCGGTTCGCTTTCACATTCGATCGTGCCGAAATGCTGCTGCACGAAGGTCTGCGCCAGCGTGAGCCCGAGCCCCGAGCCGCCGTCCCGCCCCGATACCAGCGGGTAGAAAATCCGGTCGCGGAGGGACTCGGGAACGCCCGGGCCGTTGTCCTGAATATGCAAGTCCAGTGCCAGACGGTAGCGCTGCTTGCCGAGCGTCGCCTGGCGCGCAACCCGGGTCCGCAGGGTGATCATCGCGTCGCCGGCCGCGATCCGTTCGGTGAGCGCCTGCGCGGCGTTGTGGGCGATGTTGAGCATCGCCTGGATGAGCTGCTCGCGGTCGCCGCGGAAGTCGGGGATCGAGATGTCGTAGTCCCGTTCGACGTGTAGGCCGCGGG
>CAZZWY010000207.1:0-7360 GCA_964657785.1 uncultured Acetobacteraceae bacterium | reverse complement strand
CGGCCCCGCGCTGCACCACAACCGCGTGCAACTGCAGATCGAGACCGAGCTGCTGGACGCGATGGCCGCGTGATCCGTGGCGCCTTGTGGCTGAATTCTCCCTGTTGACGCGCATCGCCGCGACCGATGCACTCGCCCGGCTGGGCGACTTTTCGACCGTCATCGACGTGCGCTCGGAAAGCGAGTTCGCGCAGGACCATGTGCCGGGCGCCGTCAACTGGCCGGTGCTCGACGATACCGAGCGGCATGCGATCGGCCTCGAGTACGCGCAGGTGTCGCCCTTCACCGCGACCAAGCGCGGCGCGGTGATGGCGCTGCGCAACATCGCGCGGCACATCGACCGCGAGGTGATGGACAAGCCGCGCGACTGGCAGCCGCTGCTCTACTGCTGGCGCGGCGGCAAGCGCAGCGGGGCGTTCGCGACGCTGTTGGCGCAGATCGGCTTTCGGGTCAGGGTGGTCGACGGCGGCTATCAACGCCTGCGGCGCGCGGTGATCGATTCGCTCGAGGCGCTGCCGCTGCAGCTCGACTTCCGGGTCGTCTGCGGCAGCACCGGCGCCGGCAAAAGCCGCCTGCTGGAGCGGCTGCGGACGCAGGGCGCGCAGGTCCTCGACCTGGAGGCGCTCGCGAACCACCGCGGCTCGGTGCTCGGCCTCGTGCCGGGCACGTCTCAGCCAGGACAGAAGCTCTTCGAGTCGCGACTCTGGAATGCACTGCGACAACTGGATCCGGCCCGGCCCGTCTTCGTCGAGAGCGAGAGCCGCAAGATCGGCGACGTTCGGCTGCCCACCGCCCTCATCGAGCGCATGCGCGGTGCGCCGTGCCTGCGCCTGGACATGCCGCTCGACGGGCGCGTCGCCCTGCTGATGCAGGACTACGCCTTCTTCGTCGAGGACACCCGGGTGTTCTGCGAGCGCCTCGACGCGCTGCGCACCTTTCGCGGCCATGCCGTCGTCAACGGCTGGCAGGAAGCCGCCCGGGCCGGCCGCGTCGAAGCCGTCTTTCGCGACCTGCTGGTCTCGCACTACGACCCGGCGTACGCGCAGTCGATGAAGCGCAACTTCACCGGTGTCTCGGCGCTGCTTGCTGATTTGCAGTGGGACGGGAGCCAGGCTTCGCTCGATGCGGCGGCTGCGCGTGCCATCGCGGCTGGGTAGCAGCAGCGCCTGCCGTTCCTGCCCGCCTCGCATGGCGAAGGTTCAGCCCCGACGTGCCCGCAACCTCATCCTCAGCCCTGACGGGAACATCGTGAACGCGAGCTGCTCCGGCGGCGGCGCGCCGCTGTCGGTTCGCACCTCGACGAGCTCGAAGTTGCGCGCGATGGTCGCGAGCACCATCTTCATCTCGAGCATCGCGAGATAGCGGCCCGGACAGAGGCGCGGCCCGGCGCCGAACGGCATCGATGCCTTGGTGAGGTCACGCGAAGCGGCGTCGGGTGCGGTCCCGGCGCCGGCCCGCCACCGCTGCGGGAGGAACTCCGCCGCGTCGGGTGCGGTGCGGGTGCTGACCGCATCGGGCCGCGTCAGGCAGATCACGAAGGTGTCTCTCGGCAGGGCGACGCCGCCGAGGACGGTCGCGACGTTGTTCTGCACGAACTGCACCGGCGCCACCGGATGCAGGCGCATCGACTCGCTGACGCAGTGCTCGATGCCTTCGAGGCCGCGCGCGACGGCGAAGTCGCGCGGCATGTCGGCGTCGCCGAGCGCCGCGTCGACGTCGTGCACCAGCGTCTCCCACGCGCTGCGGTTGCAGGCGAGCAGGGAGAGCGTCCAGGCGAGCGTGTTGGCGGTGGTGTCTTCGCCGGCGAGCAAGGTGCTGAGGACGTTTCCGACCAGCTCTTCCTCGGTGAGCCCGCTGCCCGCGTCGTCCCGCGCGACGATGAGCGCCTCGAGCAGGTTGCCGGGGCGTTCGCGCAGGCCGGGTTCGTGCGCGATGCGGGCACGGGCGGCGTCGATGAACCCGGCGATCGCTTCGTGCACCTTGGCCAGATGCTTCTCGAACGCCCGGTCCGACGGCAGACGCACATGGCGCCACCAGGGGAATGGTGCGAGGAGCCGCTTCTGCAGCATCGGGAAGATCGGGTCGAGGTGCCCCTGGAGCTCGGTGTCGGGATGCTCCAGCGTGTTCATGTCGATGCCGAACGCCAGGCCGGCGGTGACGTCGACGGCGTAGCGCATGAGCACGGTCTGCAGGTCGATGGCTTCATTCCGCTCCGCGGCGATCGCGAGTTGCGCTTCAAAGCGCTCGGTCACGCGCACCAGCGAATCGAAGTAGCGCCGCAGGTGGGCCGGATCGAAGGCCGACATCACCAGCTTGCGCTGACGCCGCCAGTCGTCGCCCTCGGCCGAGAACACGCCCTGCCCGCCCATCTCGCGGATGACGCCCTCCATGGAGCGCAGGCGTCGCCAGCCGGTCGGCCGGTCCCGCAGCAACCCGGCGATGAGGTCGGCCCGGGACACCACCAGGGCCTCTCGCGTTCCCAACTGCACGCGGTAGGTCGGCCCATATCGACCAGCCCAGTCTTCGAGCCGGGTGTGCATCGCCTTCGGATCGATCTGGAGCAGATTGCCCACCAGCGGCCAGGCCCTGGGGCCGGGCAAGGAGCCGAAAGGGACGACCCGGCTCGCAGTCGAAGCGGGTTCCGACCGGGCGACAGAGACTTCCATGCAGGGGTCTCCTCAGAGCCGACGCGAAGCGCGTTGATTTTGCGCCTGATCGTTCGATGAAACCAGCCAGATCGAGGAGAAAGCCGCTTCTCGCCGCCGGTCCGATCGAAGGTTCCGCGACGTCGCCTGGCGAGCGAATGCAGAGCGCTAAGACGCATGCACCGAATGCGTTTTGGAATCCCATCATGGCCATGCTGACTGTTCGCAACCGCGTGAAGCTGGGTTCGCTTCTGGCGGACATGGGCCGTCAGGCGCGCGCGTCAACGACCCGCCGGCGCCACCCTCGCGATCGGCGTCCCGGCGCTCACCTGACGGCCGGGCTCGGCCGCGAAGCTGATGATGCCGGCGCACGGCGCCACGACCTCCATCTCCATCTTCATCGCCTCCATGACGGCGATGACGGCGCCCGAAGCCACCTCCGAGCCGTCGGCCACCTTCCACCCCTGCAGCGTGCCGGAGACCGGCGCCGTCACCGTGCCGGTCGGCGCTGCCGCCGCGCCGGCGTTCGTGTCGGCCGGTGCGCCGCCTGCCGACGCCAGACCGCGCAGCAGCTCCGCCGGCAGCCCGAGCATCACCCGACGGCCGTCGATCTCGATCGCGGTGCGGCGCAGGCCTTCGGCCGGCAGCGGCTCGGGCGGCGGCGCAGCTGGCGCACCGTTCGCGAAATCGGTCTCGATCCAGCGGGTGTGGACCTTGAAGCCGGCGTCGCCGCGAAAGTCCGGGTGCGCGACCACCGCGCGGTGGAACGGCAGCACCGACGCGACGCCCTCGATGCGGAATTCGGCCAGCGCCCGCGTCGCCCGCCGAATCGCCTGCGCGCGCGTGGCGCCGCTGACGATGAGCTTGGCCATCAACGAATCGAAGCTGCCGGGCACCGCACCGCCGGCCATCACGCCGCTGTCGACACGCACGCCGGGACCGGACGGCGCATCAAACACCCGGACCGGACCGGGTGCGGGCAAAAAGCCGCGCCCGACGTCCTCGGCGTTGATGCGAAACTCGATCGAATGCCCGCGCGGCACGGGCGTCGTCTCGATCGAGAGCGGCAGGCCGTCGGCGATGCGAAGTTGCTCGACGACGAGGTCGATGCAGGTCGTCTCCTCGGTCACCGGGTGCTCGACCTGCAGCCGGGTGTTGACCTCGAGGAACGAGATCACGCCGTCCTCGCCGAGCAGGTACTCGACGGTGCCCGCGCTGGTGTAGCCGGCGGCAGCGCAGATGTCGCGGGCCGAGCGGTGGATGCGCTCGCGCTGCGCGTCGGTCAGGTACGGCGCGGGCGCTTCCTCGACGAGCTTCTGGTTGCGCCGCTGCAGCGAGCAGTCGCGCGTGCCAAGCACGACGACGTGGCCGTGGGTGTCGGCGATCACCTGCGCCTCCACGTGGCGCGGCCGGTCGAGGAACTGCTCGACGAAGCACTCGCCGCGCCCGAAGGCGGTGATCGCCTCGCGCACCGCCGACTCGTAGAGCCCGACGACTTCGTCGAGCCGGCGCACGACCTTGATGCCGCGGCCGCCGCCGCCGAAGGCCGCCTTGATCGCGATCGGCAGGCCATGCTGCTCGGCGAAGGCGAGCACCTCGTCCGCGTCGGCCACCGGGCCGGGCGTGCCGACGACGAGCGGCGCCCCCACCGCGAGGGCGATCTTGCGCGCCTCGACCTTGTCGCCGAGGCGGGCGATCGCCGCGGGGCTGGGGCCGATCCAGATCAAGCCGGCGTCGACGACCGCCTGCGCGAACGCCGCGCTTTCCGAGAGAAACCCATACCCCGGGTGGACGGCGTCCGCACCGCTGCGCTTCGCGATCGCGATCAGCTTGGCCTGGTCGAGATAGGTGTCGGCGGGGCGTTCGCCTTCGAGCGCGAAGGCCTCGTCGGCGTGGCGCGTGTGCAGGGCGTCGTGGTCGGCGTCGGCGTAGACCGCCACCGAGCGCACGCCGTAGTCGGCACACGCGCGGGCGATGCGCACGGCGATCTCGCCGCGGTTGGCGATCAAGACTTTCTTCATCGAACGCTTTCAGGCGGGAACGCAAGTGCCGAGCCCCAGGGAACAGGACGGAACCGGAGCCGGGCGCCGACCGGCACCTGACCCGCGCGGTCGAGGTGGTCGGTCGCGACCGAAGCGATCACCGGGTAGCCGCCGGTGAGCGGGTGATCGGCCATGAAGAGGACCGGCTGGCCGCTGGGCGGCACCTGGATCGATCCGCGGGTCGTGCCCTCGCTCGGCAGCTCGGCCGGGTTGGCGCGCGCGAGCGGCTCGGCCCCGGCCAGGCGCAGACCGACGCGGTTCGATTGCGGCGTGACCTCCCAGTCCTGCCCGCACAGCAGCTCGACCGCCTCGGGCGTGAACCAGTCGGTGCGCGGGCCGAGCACGATGTCGAGCACGACCCGGTCAGTCACGGGCGGCAGGTCGTCGGGCGGAATTTCCGGATCGCCGACGATGCCGCCGACCGCGACCGGTGCGATCGGCAGCACGTCGCCCGCGGCGATCGCGGGCGGGCCGACGCGGGCGAGCGTGTCGGTCGAGGCACTCCCGAGCACCGGCGCGACGACGAAGCCGCCGCGCACCGCGAGGTAGCTCCGGACGCCCGCCTGCGGTTCGCCGACGCGCAGCGTGTCGCCCTCGGTCAACGCGAGCGCCTGCCAGCGCGGCGCCTCTCGCGCCGGCCCGGTGGCGGGTTGCAGCGTGAGGGCACCGAGCGCCCCGGTGACCGCCACGACCGCGTCGCCGCCGCAGACGACCTCGAAGCCGCCCTGCGCGATCTCGACACACGCGGCACCTGCGGGGTTGCCGACGAGCCGGTTGGCCGCCTGCAGCGAGCGCGCGTCCATCGCCCCCGAAGCCGAGACGCCCTGCCCCGCCTGACCCGGTCGGCCGCGGTCCTGGAACAGCGCCTGCAGGCCGGGCGAACGCACGTGCAGCGCGGCGCCGGTCGGCACCGCTGGAACGGGCGCCAGCGGCGCAGGCGCCGAGGGTCGCTCCGGCAAGCCGGTGACGTCGACGAAGCGCACCGTGTCCCCCGGCTGCAGCAGCGCCGGCACCGGGCGCGCGAGATCCCACATCGGCGCGTCGGTCACGCCGATGATCTGCCAGCCGCCCGGGCTCGCCCGCGGATAGACGCCACTGAAGCTGCCCGCCAGGCCGACGGCGCCGGCCGGGATGCGAGTGCGCGGCACGCCGCGCCGCGGCACGTTCAGGCTCGCGTCGCCGCCCGCCAGGTAGGCGAAGCCCGGCGCGAAGCCGGTGAAGGCGACGCGCCAGTCGCGACCGGTATGGCGGCGCACCAGCTCGGCGGGCGTGACGCCGAGGAGCGCCGCCACCTCGGCCAGATCCTCGCCGGTGTAGCGCACGGGGATCTCGATGCGCGTCTCGGCCGGGGCTGCGGTCGTGTCGAGCCGCCGGCCTGCGATTTCATCGATCAGCGCCTCGGCGGTGACGGCGGCGGGCCGAAACGTCACCAGCAGCGTGCGCGCCGCCGGCACCAGCTCGAGAACGCCCGCGATCGGTTCGGCGCGCAGCGAGGCGGCGAGTGCCAGCGTCTGCGGCAGATCGTCGAGTTCGACCAGCAGCGCATTCAGGTTGACCGGCAGGAAGCGCATCGTCGGAACAGGTGCTCAGGCGGCGAAGGGCGCGCCGACCGACGCGTTGACCACGGTGTCCACGAACGGGCGGATCTCGATGCCGGCCGCCTCGAGCCGGCTGCGCACCTGGCGCGCCATCTCGACCGCGCCCGGGCTGTCGCCGTGAACGCACACCGACTCGGCGCGGATGCGCACCGTGCTGCCGTCGATGGCGGTGACGGTGCCTTCGGTCGCGAGGCGCTGCATCCGGTCGGCGATGTCGGCCGGGTCGTGCAGCACCGCCCCCGGCAGCCGGCGCGACACCAGCGCCCCGGCGGGCGTGTAGGCGCGGTCGGCGAAGGCCTCGGCGACGCTGCGGATGCCGGCGTCCTCGGCCCACCGCAGCAGCGGCGAACCGGCGAGCGCGACGAGCACGAGCGTCGGATCGACTTCGCGCAGGGCGGTGAGCACATCGGCGGCCTGGCGCGCGTCGTGAGCGATCGTGTTGTAGAGCGCGCCGTGCGGCTTGACGTAGCGCACCTCGGTGCCCGCAGCGGCGGCCAGGCCCTTCAGCGCGCCGATCTGGTAGATGACGTCGGCGATCAGATCCGCACTTTCGACGTCCATGTTGCGGCGACCGAAGCCGAGCAGGTCGCGGTAGGCGACGTGGGCACCGACCGCGACGCCTTCGGCCGCGGCGTGCCGCAGTGTCTTGAGGATGCCGGCCGGGTCGCCGGCGTGGAATCCGCAGGCCACGTTGGCGCTGCTGACGATGCCGAGCATCGCGGCGTCGTCGCCCATCCGCCAGGGGCCGAGGCCCTCGCCGAGGTCGCTGTTCAGATCGATCATCGCCATCGTCGTGTCCTCAACGAAACATCAGGAAATAGAGCAGGAACACGTGCACCACGAGCAGCGTGGCCGCCGTCGGAATCTGCACGCGGATCACGGCATTCTTGTCCGGCAGCTCGAGCAGTGCGGCCGGCACGATGTTGAAGTTGGCCGCCATCGGCGTCATCAGCGTGCCGCAATAGCCCGAGAACATGCCGAGCGCCGCCATCACCGCCGGGTCGCCGTGGTAGACGCCGACCAGCACCGGCACGCCGACGCCGCCCGTCATCACCGGGAAGGCCGCGAAGCCGTT
>CAZZWY010000206.1:0-7364 GCA_964657785.1 uncultured Acetobacteraceae bacterium | reverse complement strand
AGAATCTCTTCCAGTCCGTCGGCGAACTCGCGGATCGAATCCGGCTCCAGCGGCCAGGGCATCGCGACCTTGAACACGCGGATGCCGATCGTGCCGGCTTCTTCGTGACCGATGCCGAGCTCTTCGAGCGCCTCCAGCACATCACGGTACGACTTGCCCGACGCCACGATCCCCAGACGCGCGTGCGGCGAATCGATGGTCACGTGGTTGAGCTTGTTCTCGCGGGCATAGGCGATGGCCGCGTAGATCTTGTAGTCCTGCATCAGCGCTTCCTGCTTGCGCGCCTGCACGCCGAGCGTGTCGGTCGACAGCCGCGCATGCACGCCGCCCTCCGGGAAGACGAAGTTCTTCGGCAGTCGCGTCTCGACGCCGAGCGCATCGGCGTCGATCGATCCCGACGATTCGACGGTGTCGGCGAGCGCCTTGAAGCCGACCGGAATGCCGGCGAAGCGCGACATCGCGAAGGCGTGCAGGCCGAGCTCGATGTATTCCTCGACGCTCTGCGGGTAGAGATACGGAATCATCGCGGCCGAAAACACATGGTCGCTCTGATTCGGCAGCGTCGACGAATAAGCGCCGTGGTCGTCGCCCGCAACCAGCAGGACACCGCCCTTTGCCGAAGTCCCGCCGTGGCTCATGTGCTTGAACGCGTCGCTGCACCGGTCGACACCCGGCGCCTTGCCGTACCACAGCGCGAAGACGCCCTCGTAGTCGCTCTCGCCGATCAGGTTGACCTGCTGCGTGCCCCACACCGCCGTCGCGGCGAGCTCTTCGTTGACGCCGGGCAGGAACTTGATCGAATCCGCGGCGAGCTGCTTTTGCGCGTGCCAGAACGCTTCGTCGATGCCGCCGATCGGCGACCCCCGGTAGCCGGACACGAACCCTGCCGTATTGAGCCCCGCCGCGCGGTCGCGCCAGCGCTGCACGAGCATCAGCCGCACCAGTGCCTGGATGCCACTCAAATAGATTCGGCCCGACGTGGCGGTGTATTTGTCGTCGAGCGAGACAGTCGGCAACACAGTGGACATGGCGGACTCCGGTGGGACTCGGTATTGGCGATAGGAGCGTGACGGCGACCCGAGCGGCGAGGACCTGCGACTGGCCTTGCCGCTCGCGAGCGCTACTTGCTGCCTGCGGCGACGCGCGCCCTGTCTTCCGGATTCGCGTACAGGACTCGGCCTTTGCGAACCACACCGAAGACGGGGATCTGCGCGCCGATGGCCTCGTGCTGGCCTTTGGCGAAGGGCTTGCGGTAAGTCGTGATGACCCCTTCGACGGGCTCCGCGAGGTTCTCGAGCGCCTCGCGAACCTTCGGGCCCTCCGTCGAGCGTGCCTGCCTGAACGCCGCGGCCAGCAGCAACATCGAGTCGTACGCCTGTGCCGCCGGCGACGGAACCGGAATGCGGTCGATCTTGTAGGCCTTCTGGTAGGCCTCGATGAACGCTTTGTGCCTGGGCGTGTCGGGGTCCTGGATGAAGGTCTGCGGCATCATCGCGCCGTCGCCGTTGGCTCCGGCGTTGTCGATGAAATTGGCGGTGGCGAGGTTCCACGAACCGATCATCGGCACCGTCCAGCCGAGCTTTTGCATGCCGTTGGCGATCTGCGCCAGTTCCGGCCCGACGCCGTAGACGAGCAGCGCCTGCGCGCCCGCTTCCTTCGAGCGCAGCAGTTGCGCCGTCATGTCGACGTCCTTGATGTTGAACTTTTCGACGACCAGCGGCGTGACGCCCTTCGCGGCAAGCGCCTTGACGAGGTCCTCCCGGCCGAGCTGCCCATAGTTCGTCGAGTCGGCGAGTACGGCCACCTTGGTGAAGTTCTTTCTGCCGACGGCCTCCTCGACCATCATCGCCGCCTGAATCGCGTCGCTGGCGGAGACGCGAAAGACGTAGTCCTCCGGCTGGTCCTTGAACTGTTGCGTGATCACCGTGCCCGTGGCGGTGGTGGTGATTGCCGGAATCTTCGCCTCCTGGTAGAAGCGCTGCGCGGCGAGCGCCGGACCGGTGTTCACGAAGCCGATCACCGCGACCACCTTTTCCTTGTTGATGAACTCCTGGGCAATCTGGACCGCCCGCTCGTTCTTCGACTCGTCGTCCCGCTCGACCAGTTCGATCTTGCGCGACAGCACCCCGCCCTTCGCATTGATCTCCCCGACCGCCAGCTTCACGCCGTCCCGCGCAGAGATGCCGATCGGCGACGACCCCCCGCTGAGCGGCACGATCAATCCGATCCGGATCGGCTCCTCTGCCGCGGCAAAGGCACCATGGAAGGCAAGCGCCGCAGCCGCCAACTTCGTTCCGAGGTTCATGCTGTCTCCTGTCAGTCAGTGGTCCGCCTGATGGCAGATCGATGGGCGCCGATCTCAGTCGGTTCAAGGTGCGCGATGGCCCGGCAATTCTTCCATGAGACCCGCGGAAAAGGTTTTGGTCCAGCGGGCGTTGGCGAGCGCTTCAGGGAAAGTTGTTCGGCCGAACGATCGATTTGCCGAAGCTTTCCCGGGAACGGTTCAGGTCCAGGTTGTCGAGCGCCCACCGGCGTCTACCGCGTGCACTTGAATCATTCGCTTGGCGCGATCGACGCCTACCCGCGGGACTTGCCCTCGTGTAATCTTCTCCATGGACGTCCCCTTTCGCAAGTACGGTGGACAGCGCGCAAGCCAAGGGTCTGTTGTCGGGCGAGCACTTCAGCGTCGACGGCAGTCAGATCAAGGCGTGGGCGGGCCACAAGAGCATGCGGCGCAAGGACGGCAGCGACGACGGGCGCCCTCCCGAGGACCGGCGCGGCGAGCGGCGCAGCAACGAAACCCACGAATCGAAGACCGACCCCGACGCGCAGCTCTACCGCAAGAGCAACTCGGCGCCGGCGTTGCCGAGCTTTCTGGGACACGTGGCCACCGCAACCGCCACGGTCTGGTGGTCAATGGGCAGACGACGAAGGCCACCGGCACGGCCGAGCGCGACGCGGCGGCCGCGATGCTCGGCGAGACTGCGGTGCGCCAGCAGCACATCACCGTCGGTGCCGACAAGGCCACAACGCCGAGAGCGCCGAGCAGGCAAACCAACTCGCGCAGGATGCGTCAGCCGGGGCCGCGAGGGGCGTCGCGGTGGTGGGCAAGGTGGTCGGCCCCATGCACAACTTCACCGAGAGCAGCCGCAAGATCGCGACATCGTCGGCATGATCGACGGCATCGCCTTCCAGACCCAACACCCTCGCGCTGAACGCGCCGGTCGAGGCTGCCGGTGCCGGCGAACAGGGGGAGGCTTCGCGGTGGTCGGCTGGGAGGTTCGGAGCCTGGCGCAGCGTCGCGCCGATGCGACTTACCCGGCGACGCTGCCATCCACCGCGGCAGTCTTCCAACGCCGCGGTCCGGGCCGCGCCAAGAACCTAACCCGCCAGGTTTCGAGGCCAAGCTGATCGCAGCGCCCGGCCCTGTCGCGATTGCCTCGGCAACCGACGACTGAGCGGCCTTCTGATCGTGGGGGCACGACCGGAAGGCGCCAAACCCCTCGCAGGAATTTCGAAATGACGAAGGTCGCCGATGACGACCCTGCCCGGCACCCATCACGCAGGCGGCCGCTGCAGCGCGCGCCGTTGCTGCGATGCCCAACGAGTTGCTTCTTCGCTCAGGCCAGCAAGTCGGAGACCGTCGATCGCGCCACTTCTGCCACCATTGCGCAGAGGGTGGACAGCGGTCGCCGCGACGAAATGCTCACAGTCAGTTGCGGCGGTTTGAGCCGCCGATCCATCAAGGGCAAGAACACAAGTCGCTTTTCGCGCAGCTCCCGTTCGATACCCACCGGTGTCTGAAAGCCGACCCCTGCACCAGAGGCCACTGCCGAGAAAATAAACTCGGGCGACGACGACGTCATCAGCGGCGCAAATCCCAAGGTGCTGCCCCGAATGACTTCGTCGAGGATCAGCCGGGTCGATATGCTCCGGTCCGGCAGGATCAACGGCTGGCCGATCAGGTCCTGCAAGTCGACCGTGCTGCGACCGGCCAGCGAATGGTCGGGCGGCACGATCGCGCCGAACGGCAGCGGCACCGAGACCAGGTGACGCAGGTTGACGATCGAGAACGACTCGAACGAGATGCCGATGTCCGCCTCGCCGTCGACCACCTGCTGCACGACCTCGTTGGAGCCGACGAAACGGACGCCGTAGCTGATTCGCGGATAGCGGGCGAACCGCGACACGATCTGCGGGACCAGATCCGCTGACGCCGCTTGAATGGCGGAGATGCGCACATGGCCGCGGCGCAGTCCCTTGAGTTCATCCATCGACTCGTGCAGGCGCTCCAGGCTTTGCAACATCTGGGCCGCATGTAAGGCCACCGACTCGCCCGCCAGCGTAAGACGCAATCCATTGGGAATGCGCTCGAGCAGCTTGCTTCCCACGGTGTCCTCGATCTCCTTGATCTGGCGGCTGATCGCCGAAGGAGAGACGCGAAGCCGGCGCGCCGCTTCGCGGATCGAGAGGCACTGCGCAACCTCGTTGAAGTAAAGGACCCACGCGGCCTGCAGCCGGGCGTCGCCACCCGTCTTGATGCCGGTTCCCGCCTTCACAGGTAGGCCTCGCGCACCAGGGCCGATTCCCTCAGTTCATCGGCATCGGCGGCCATCACCACCTCGCCGGACTGCAGGACGTACCCGCGGGAGGCGACGGACAGCGTCGCGTGCGCGTTCTGCTCGACAAGCAGAACCGCCACCCCCTGGTCGCGGATCTCTCCGATGATCTCGAACACCCGCTCGGCCATCACAGGCGACAGACCCATCGACGGTTCATCCATCAGGATCATCTTTGGCATCGTAACGAGGGCGCGGGCGATGGCCAGCATCTGCTGCTGCCCGCCCGACAGGGTGCCTGCCGCCTGTTCCATGCGACCGCGAAGATCGGGGAACAGTTCCAGGACCGGCTCGAGCACCGAAGCATCGTCTCCATCGACCCCACACGCCGCTGCTGCCACCTGCAGATTCTCGAAGACGGTCAGCGGACCGAATACCCGCCGGCCTTCGGGCACGATCGCCAGACCGGTCTTCACGATGTCGGACGTCGACATGCCTTGCAGCGATCGACCGCAGAAGCCGATCTCGCCCCGGGTCGGCCGCAGCAGTCCGAGGATCGTCATCAATGTGGTCGACTTCCCGGCGCCGTTGCTGCCGAGCAGACAGACCACTTCACCCTGACCGACCTCCAGGCTGACCCCGTGCAGCACCTGCGCGGCGCCGTATCCCGAATCAACGCGGTGCAGCTTCAACATCGGCCCAGCCTCCCGATTCCGACACCGATGCCTCGGCCCTTTCGGCCGCCGAATATCCTCGCCCGAGATAGGCCTTGACCACCTGCGGGTCGCGTCGAACGACGTCGAACGGCCCTTCGAAGATCTTCTTGCCATGGTCCAGCACCACCACCTTGTCGCAGACCCCTTCGATCAACTTCATCTTGTGTTCGATCAGGACGACCGCCGTGCCTTCGTTGTTGAGCCGGCGAAGGTCGACCGCGAGCCGATCGATCTCTTGCGGCGCCATGCCCGCCGCTGGCTCGTCCAGCAAAAGCAGGCAGGGGTCGGCAGCCAGCGCGCGTGCGATCTCCAGGCGACGCTTGTCCGCATACGGCAGGTCGCTGCAACGGGTGGCGTGCACTGCGGCCAGCCGGGGATCGACACGCGCCAGGATTTCCATGCTGCGGCGGGCGGCCCAACGTTCCTCGGACGCGACCGACTTACTGGCGAAGACGCTGGCCAGGTACCCCGATTTCAGGCGGGTATGCAGGCCGACCATGACGTTCTGGAGCACCGTCATGTCGGTGAACAGTCGGATGTGCTGGAAGGTTCGCGCAACGCCGATGCGCGCGATCTCATGCGGTTTTCGTCCTACCAACGATTGGCCGTTGAGCCGCACGTCGCCCTCGCTCGGCCGGGTGATGCCGGTGATGGCGTTGATCAACGTCGTCTTGCCCGCGCCGTTCGGACCGATCAAGCCGACGATCTGCCCTTCCTCGACGTCGAAGCTGACGCCCTTGAGGGCCACCAGACCTGAAAACCGGCGGCCGACGTTCTGGATGGACAGGAGGGGCATGGCAGCGGTCGCTCGCTCAGTGCGTCGGCATCATGCGGCGACCGCGGGTCAACATCACCAGCAGCAGCAGGCCGCCGAAGATCAGCAGCCGCCACTCGTCGAAAGCCCGAAGCTTTTCCGGCAGCACGGTGAAAGCCAGCGCCGCGACGATAACGCCGCCGATGCGCCAATTGCCGATGGCCACGATGGCCAGGAGAAAGATCGAATCCATCACCCGGAAGGTCGTCGGGTCGATGAAGCTCACCATGTGCGCGTAGACCGAGCCGGCCAGCCCCCCCAGGCCCGCACCGGTTCCGAAGGCCAGCAATTTGAGCTGCATCAGGTTGAGCCCGCTAGCCTGCGCCGCGACTTCGTCCATGCGCATGGCGCCCCATGCGCGGCCCCATCGCCCCGCCGAAAGTCGCCCGCACGCGAACACCGCCCCGACCAGCATCACGAGCACCAAGTAGTAGAAGTTGGCATCGAACGGCAGGGTGAGCGGCCCCAGCACGATGGGCGACTGGAAGCTGTGGCCGAACAGCGACGGCGGCGCGATCCCCGACACGCCCTGCGTGCCGCCGGTGAGACCCTGCAGGTTGGTGACCAGCTGAATCACGATGAATGCGAAGCCGAGGGTCACCAGCGCCAGGTAGTGCCCGCGCACCCGCACGGCCGGGAACGCCACGGCCATGCTGAGCGCCGCGGTGGCCAGGCCCGCGAGCGGCAGACAGATCCAGAAGTCGAGCCCGAGTCGCACATTGAGCAGCGCGGACACATAGGCCCCGATCGCGTAGTAGGCGACGTAGCCGAATTCGGCCAGCCCGGCGAACCCCGTCGTCACGTTAAGCCCCACCGCCATCAACGCGAAGAGGCCGGCCAGCGCGAGCACGTGCAATTGGTAGGGGTCGGAGGTCAGCATCGGGAAGGCCACCGCGCCGATGGCGGCACCGGCGAGCAGGACCACGCGTTCGCGCCTCAGGCAGCCGGTGACGAACGCGAGGCGAGGCGCAATCCGACCCCAGCAGGCGGCCAGGACACCGACGCCGAGGTAGTAGCCCGAGACGTAGGCGGCGTTGGACAGTCGCATGCCGACCGTGATCAGCGCGAAGCCGAGCAGCAGCACCGCGAGCGTGACGCCGACCGACCAGACGCGGGCGGTGTCGGTCCGCGGTAGCGTCGTCGTCGACGGCGTCGCTGCGGTGTCGGCGAGGGTCGAAGCCATCACGCGCTAGTGTGGTGTTTCATGCTGTGCGGAACTGAATAAAACCGATGGATTCGGTCGTCTGGCGAGGCGCAAAGCGCAGCCGTAGTCCC
>CAZZWY010000205.1:2451-7367 GCA_964657785.1 uncultured Acetobacteraceae bacterium | reverse complement strand
GTCGACGCGCGTGTCGAGTTCGGCAAGCGTCTCGTCCTCGCCCTGCACCCGGCGCACGACGCGCTCGGCGGCCGACTGCATCTCCTGGAAGATCCGCTCCCATTCGGGAATCTTCGGTGCCGGTGCGAGGCGTTCGAGCTGCTGCGCGAAGGCCCGGGACGGCGCGTCGCCACGCAGCGCGGGCGACTCCCAGGCGCTGCGGCGCGGCGGCAGGTTGCCGCTCAGCGCATGGAAGCGCTGCATCGTCGCCGGCTCGCTGAGGTAGGCGATCAGCGCCCAGGCCGCCGTCTTGTTGGGCGAGCGACGGAACACGACGAGGCTGGAGCCGCCGGCACTCGACACCCCCGGCCCTCGCGGCCCGGGCAGCGGTGCGGTCGACCAGTCGCCCTGGCGCGCGGCGGGCAGGCGGCGGCGGAATTCGCCGATGTTCCACGGGCCGGTCACGTAGAACGCGAAGAGGCCCCGGCCGAACTCGTCCCACACGTTCGCGATCTGGGTGTCGCCCACCGCGGGGACGAGACCGTCCCGGAAGAGGCCGACGTAGAAGTCGAGCGCACGGCGAAACGGCGCTGCGGCGAAGGCGCCGCGGGTGTCGTCGTCGCGCAGCACCGGCCCCTGTTGAAGCGAGAGGGCGAACAGCGGATCGGGCTCGTTGAGCGGCAGCAGCGCGCCGTAGCGGCCCGGGCCGCCGTGCCGCACCACCGCCTGCATCGCGGCGCGCCAGCCGGCCCAGTCGCGCGGCGGCTCGTTGACGCCGGCGTCGCGCAGCAGATCGGTGCGATAGAAGAGGAGCCGGGTGTCGACGTACCACGGCAGGCCGAGGAGACGCGTCGCCGCGCCGGTCCCGGGCAGCTGGTTGGTCGCGAGCACGCCCGGGTAGTAGTCGCCCAGCGGCAGGCCGGCGGCCGCGACGCGGGCATCGAGCGGCTCGAGCGCATCGAGTGCGGCGAATTCCGGCAGCCAGGTGTTGCCGAGCTGGCAGAGATCCGGCAGCGTGCCGCCGGCGAACGCCGTCAGGAGTTTCTCGTGCGCCGCCGAGAAAGGCAGCTGCTGGACCCGCACGTCGATCTCCGGGTGGCGCGCCCGAAACGCCGGCAGCAGTTCGCCGACCACCTCCGCCTCGCGCCCCATGGCCCAGAAATCGAGCGCGTTCGCGCCGCTGCCGTGCCGGCCGCAGCCGACGCCGAGGGCGGCGAGCCCGGCGGCGCCGACGTGTCGCAATACCCGGCGCCGCTGCCGGCCGGCGCTGGGAGCGTGGGCGGCCGAGATCGTGGCCCCTACCTCAGGCCGGCTGCGAGAGCCAACCGCCGTGGAAGCCCGCCCGTTCGAGACCGCGGCGCAGCGGCGTACAGCGCCGCATGTCGTCCCAGACGAGCTGATTGCGGTAGTTGCAGATCATGCCGAGGATCGGGCCCTGATCGATGCCGAGGTAGTCCTTCGCGATCCAGCCGAAGCCCGGGTCGACGCGACCATCGCTGAGCGCGACGTCGGCCGAGGTGAAGCTGCGGTTGAAGGAATCGAGAAAGCCGTAGCGCGAATAGATGAATTCGCCGTAGCGCCCATGCATCTCCTCGGCCGCCGGGATCACGATCTCGGGCGCGAACGGCAGCGACGAGAGCGCCGCGGTCGGCGCGATCGTGCCGTCGTCGAGCGTGTGCTGGTTGCCGGCGCCGCGGGCGGAATAGTCGAGGAAGTAGCGGAACCGGCCGCTGCGGTCGCGTTCCCGCATCCGGCCCGGGCCGTCGCACGCCGTGAAGCCCCAGACGTTGGCGCCGTATTCGAACCAACCCTTCGGATTCGCGATCGCGTAGGCCCGCTGGGCATAGACCGCGCGGCGGGTGTTCTCGAAGTAGTCGATGCCGAGCTGCACCATCGTCGGGTCCTGGAGGCCGCGGAAATCGATCCAGAGGTGCGAATACTGGTGGCCGAAGAGCGGTGCGAAGCTGAGGTGCTGGTACCCCATGAAGCGGCCCCAGGCGCCGCGGTAGCTTTCGGCCCAGGCGCTCCAGGCGCCCGCCTCGACCGAATGCGTCGGCGAGCCGAGCGCGAGCAGCACGACCAGCATCGCCTCGTTGTAGCCGAGCCAGTCGTGCGGAATGAAGCCCTTCTCGGGGCTCCAGCCCATGCTGATTAGCTGGCCGCGCACCTGGGCCCATTTCCAGTCGATGCGCCAGTAGATCGCATCGACCGAATCGCGGATTTCGACTTCCTCCGGGTGCGCCGTGTCGAAATACGCCTGGGCGTGCAGCATGCCGCCGATCAGCAAGGCGGTGTCCACGGTCGAGAGCTCGCTGCGGCCGGCGCGCAGGCCCGTCTTCATGTCGAGGAAGTGATAGAAAAACCCCTTGTAACCGGAAACCCCGCGCGGCTGCGGCCCCTGCGGCGCCCGAAGGAAGAAGCGCACCGTCGCAAGCACCCGGGCGCGCGCCTGCTCGCGGCTCACGTAGCCCCGGTCGGCACCGATCACATACGCGGTGAGCGCGAAGCCGACGGCCGCGATGCTGCACGGCGAGGCGCTCGGGTAGCGGTCCGGCACCATGCCGTTGGCCGGGTTGCCGGTGCTCCAGAAGAAGTCGAAGGTGCGCCGTTCGATGTCGTCGAAGAGCGGCGGGAGTGCCGGCTGGGAGACGGCCGGCGGCTCGACGGCCACCGCCGAACTGGACGCGGCGTCGGCATCGCTCGTGTCGTAGACCGGGCTGCGAAGAAAGCGCGACTGGTAGACCGACTGGCAGCTCGTGAGGCCGCTGGCGGCCACCGCACCGCCCCACCGCAGCCAACTGCGCCGAGTGAGTGTGGACATGGCTCGAGTATCGGAGAAAGGTCGCGTGAAGAAACGCCGCCACCCCGCCACGGTTGCGGGTAACAGGGGCCCGAATTGATTTTGAACACGAAACGCGCTGGGCGTTCCCCGAAAAGTCGGACGAAAGTCATCCGTCGGCGTCGAGCGCGCCCCCGTGCGTGGCGATGACGCTCGAATAGAAGTGCGCGCTGTCCTTGGGCGTGCGCGCCTGGCTGTCGAAGTTGACGTGGACGAGGCCGAACCGCTTGGCAAAGCCGAGCGACCACTCGAGATTGTCCATCAGCGACCAGGCGCAGTAGCCGCGCAGATCCACGCCCTGCTCGATCGCCGCGTGCACGGCTCGCAGATGGCTGCGGTAGTAGGCCGTGCGCAGCGGATCGGCAACGCGGCCGCCCGCGTCGGCGCACGGCGGGTCGTAGAACGCGGCGCCGTTCTCGGTGACGTAGAGCGGCACGGCGCCGTAGCGGTCGCGCACCCAGGTCAGGATCTCGGTGAGACCCGCCGGATGCACCTCCCAGCCGGTGTCGGTGTAGGTGGACTGCGATTGCGGCACCACCGCCGTCTTCACCGGCCAGGCGCTTTCGTCGTGGCGGATCACGTCGCGCATGTAGTAGTTGACGCCGATGAAGTCGACCGGCTCGCGGATCAGCCGGAAGTCGGCTTCAGGCCAGACCGGCCAGGCCTCGCCGAAGATCTCGGTCATCTCGTCGGGATAGCGCCCGAAGAACACCGGGTCGAGGTACTGGCGGTTCATGTACGCGTCGGCACGGCGGGTCGCGGCGAGGTCCGCGGGGCTGCTCGACGCCGGGTGCTTCGGCGCCAGGTTCACGACCAGGCCGATCTGGTTCGACCCGACCGCCCGGTACGCCTGCACCGCCCTCGCATGCGCCCTCAACATCTGGTGCGACGCGATCGGCGCCTCGAACCGGTTGCGGTGCCCCGGCGCGAGCGCACCGTGGAGATAGCCGCCGTCGGCGACCACCCACGGCTCGTTGAGCGTGACCCAGCGCCGGACGCGATCGTCGAGGCGTCGGAAGACGACACTCGCATAGTCGGCGAACCAGTCGGCGATGTCGGGGTTGAGCCAGCCGCCCCGGTCGTCGAGCGCGGTCGGCAGGTCCCAGTGGTAGAGCGTCACGAGCGGCTCGATGCCGGCGGCGAGCAGGGCATCGACCAGGCGCTCGTAGAACGCGAGGCCCGCCTCGTTGACGCGGCCCCGCCCCTCGGGCAGCACGCGGCCCCAGGCGATGCTGAAGCGGTAGGCGGTCAGGCCGAGCCGCTTCATCAGCGCGACGTCTTCCTCCATCCGGCGGTAGTGATCGCAGGCGACGTCGCCGGTGTCGCCGTTCTTGACCATGCCCGGCGTTCGCACGAAGCGGTGCCAGACGCTGGCGCCCGCGCCGTCGGCGAGCGGCGAGCCTTCGATCTGGTAGGCGGAGGTGGCGGCGCCCCAGAGAAAGCCGTCGGGAAACCGGTGATTCTTCAAGCGCAGGACCTCCGCGGATGCCGGGATGAATCGAAAACGCCTGGCCGGTCCGTCAGGCCCGGCGCCGCGCTGCGAACACCGCGCCCGGCGCGACCGGCCGCCCGGCCAGGAACTGCCGCGCCGCCAGGCGTTTGCCGCCCGGGCGCTGCAGTTGCGTCAGACGCAGGGCGTCGGCGCCGCAGGCCACGACGATGCCGTGGTCGTCGACGCGCAGCACCGTTCCGGGCACGCCGTCGCCGGCAGCGGTCTCGGCACGCCAGCACTTGACCGCCTCGCCGTCGAGTTCGCTGGTCGCGCCCGGAAAGGGGTCGAAGGCGCGGATCCGGCGTTCGATCTGCGGCGCCGGCTCGGTCCAGTCGATCGCGGCTTCCGACTTGCCGACCTTGTGGGCGTAGGTCACGCCGGCGTCGGGCTGGGGCTGCGGGACGAGTTCGCCCCGGGCGGCGAGGCGCAGCGCGTCGACGATGAGCCGGGCCCCCAGCGGCGCGAGCCGGTCGTGCAGGCTCGCGGTCGATGGGAGCCGCAAGGCGCGACTTTCCAGACCTGGCTGTTCACGCTGGCGCACCACCGGGCTGTCGACCTGTTGCGGCGCAGCGGGCGCGAGGTGTCGATCGACGCCTTCGAAAGTGA
>CAZZWY010000205.1:685-2441 GCA_964657785.1 uncultured Acetobacteraceae bacterium | reverse complement strand
GGTCGAGTCGCCGGGTGCGACCGCGATCGACTCGGCCAGCAGCATCGCCCCGGTGTCGAGCCCCGCGTCCATCTGCATGATCGTGATGCCGGTGCGCGCGTCGCCGGCTTCGATCGCCCGGTGGATCGGCGCCGCGCCGCGCCAGCGCGGCAGCAGGGAGGCATGGATGTTGAGGCAGCCGAGCCGCGGCAGGGCGAGCACCCACGGCGGCAGGATCAGGCCGTAGGCGGCGACCACCATCGCGTCGGCGGCGACGGCGGCGAGCATCGCGTGGGCGAGGAGCGCGTCGTCGGGGAACTTGCCGTCCAGCCGCAAGCTCCGCGGCTGGGCGATCGGCAGGCCGTGCGCCAGCGCGAGGGCCTTGACCGGGGACGGTTGCAGCTTCATGCCGCGACCGGCCGGCCGGTCGGGCTGGGTCAGCACGAGGGCGATCTCGAAGCCGGCGGCCAGCAGCCCGGCGAGCGCGACCTGCGCGAACTCCGGCGTGCCGGCGAAGACGACGCGCTGCCCGGAAGCTCCGCAGCCCGAGTCACTCACGGGCATCGTCGCGCGCCTTCTTCAGCAGGCGGGTGCGGATGCGGTCGCGCTTCAACGGGCTCAGGTACTCGACGAACACCTTCCCCAGCAGATGATCCATTTCGTGCTGGACGCAGACCGCGAGCAGGCCGTCGGCGTCGAACTCCTGCAGCTCGCCGTCACGGTCGAGCGCCCGGACGGTGACGCGGGTGTGGCGCCGGACCTTGTCGTAGATCGCCGGCACCGAAAGGCACCCTTCGTCGGCGAAGGTCGTCTCCTCGCTCCGCGCGATCAGCTCCGGGTTGATCAGCACGCGCGGTTCGTCGCGGGCGTCGGACGTGTCGAGCACGATCAGGCGCTCGTGCACGTCGACCTGCGTCGCCGCGAGGCCGATGCCGTCGGCCGCGTACATCGTCTCGAGCATGTCGTCGGCGAGCTGGCGGATACGGGCGTCGACCGCCGCCACCGGACGGGCGACCGTGTGCAGGCGGGGATCGGGAAAGCGAAGAATGTGCAGCTGGGCCATGGCAGGTGTGAATCGTGACGGGCCTCACGCGGCAACGAAAGCTCGGCCAGTCCAAGGACGATATCAAGGGATTAGGGTCATTTTCTGCGAAACTGAGTGAGGATTTTCGTCGAAACTCGTTCTACGGTTTCCTTCGACCGGGGCTGGCAGACCGCATCGATCGCGTCGCGGTTTCGCCGGCCCCGCCCCCACCGCGGCCGACGGCTCGTCCGCCGCGCCTCCCGAGAGACGCTTCATGACCCGTTCGCCACGCGCCCGCTCTCCCAGGTCCTTGCGCCGCGCCGCCGCGTGGCGAGCCGGCGGGTTGCTGTGTCTGCTGGCCGTGCCGATTGCGCAGCGGACGGCGCAGGCGGCGGGCGAGTTTCCGGTCAGCCCCCGGCAGCGCAGCGAGGCGCAGCAGGTGGCGCAGACCGGCGTCGCGCTTTCCGAGCTCACGCCCAACGCCCCGGACACCTACACCGTCAAGCCCCGCGACACCCTCTGGGACATCTCCAGGCTGTTCCTCGCCCGGCCCTGGCGCTGGCCTGAACTCTGGGGCATGAACCTCGAGCAGATCCGCAACCCCCACCTGATCTACCCCGGCCAGTTGCTGGTGCTCGACCGCAGCGGCTGGCCGAGCATGCCGGCTTCGGCTTCGATGCCGCCCACGCCCCAGCCCACCACGCCGATACCGTTGATCATCGTGGTGTGGCTGTCGGTGCCGACCAGCGAATC
>CAZZWY010000205.1:0-675 GCA_964657785.1 uncultured Acetobacteraceae bacterium | reverse complement strand
GAACGGCACCGTCCGACTCTCGCCCCGCGTGCGCGCGAGCGACCCCGGCAGCGGCGCGATCACCTCGATCGCGTTCAACCTGATCGAGCCGTTCCTGAACGAAGCCGTCATCTTCCAGCGCAACGAGCTCGCGGCGGCGCCGCGCATCGTCGCGACGCAGGAGGGTCGCGTTCTGCTCGGGCGGGGCGACATCGCCTACGTGCGCGGCGAGCTCGGCGAAGACCGCGAATTCCGCATCTTCCGCCAGCCGAAGGAGATGCGCGATCCGACCACGAAGGAGTTGCTGGGTTACGAGGCGCGCTACGTCGGCGCGGCCGAGTACGTGCGCCAGGGCGAGAGCCGCCCGGCCGACGGTGGCGCGACCGAGATCGTGCCCGCCACCTTCGTCGTCGGCAGCGTCAAGCAGGAGGCCGGCGTCGGCGACCGGCTCGCGGTCGTCCCGCCGCGCGAATCCGCGAACTACTCGCCGCACGCACCCCAGGCACCGGTCGCCGGGCGCATCGTCTCGGTGTACGGCGATGCGCTCTACGCGGGCAGCAACCAGATCGTCGCGCTCAACAAGGGCAGCGCCGACGGCATCGAGCGCGGCCACGTGCTCGCCCTGCTTCGCGACGGCGCCAAGGCGATCGACACGACCGAGGACAAGCGCACCGACATCAAGCTGCCGGACGAGCG
>CAZZWY010000204.1:919-7388 GCA_964657785.1 uncultured Acetobacteraceae bacterium | reverse complement strand
ACGCTTCGGCCTCGAAGCGAATCACGGCGCGCAACGCGAAATCCCTGCCGCCGGCGCCCCTCCCCCCATCGAACGTCGACCACGCTGATGCGCGTCACCCGCTTCACCCAGCGCCCGCCGCGGGCGTCGCGCGGCACCACCAGCCGCCACGGGCCGTCATCGGTGAAGAGCGGCTTGTCGTCGACGCGGTTCACCAGAGGCACCCGCCGGTCGCCGAGCGAGGGATTCGCCGCGCTCTATCCATGCCGCAGGCAGGGGGACGGTCGACGCGATTCGGCGCCGAGCGAGCGGGTGTCGTCGAGGTCGGAGACCGCGGCGGCAAAGCTCGCGACGCTGGCGCTGCGCAGCGGCACGAACGGCGTGCCGCGCTTAGTGCAGAGCCGCTTCAGGCGGCCCGCCGAATCGTGGTCGATGCAGTCCACCGGAAACAGCACGAACCCGGCCCACGCGACCGACCCTTCGAGCAACCCCTTGCGGTCCTCCAGGCCGCCATCGTGATTCTGGAACTCGCCGCCCTGGCGCTGCACCAGCTCGCGAATCGCCGACATCGAACTCGGGCGGCCGCCGACGTACAGGATTCGCCGGTGCTTCAGCTGCGGCGCCAGGACGTTCGCCGAGTTCCCGTCGGCATCGCCATGGCGGCGCCCGCGCAGTTGCGCTTCGGCAGCGGCGAGTTCGTGGGTCAGCATCCGCGCCTGTTCGCGGGTGTGATCGAGCGCCTGCTGCAATCGCCGGGCGTCGACCGACGCGGCCGCCGCTTCGGCCTCGGCGCGCTCGCGGCGCAGCGTCTGAACGGCCACCAGCGCCGCCAGGGCCTCGGTCTCCGCATCGGGCGGCCGGGGGACCTCGACCCGCGCCTGGCGTCCGGCGTCGGCGGCGGCAGGCCGCTCCAGCTGGGCCCGAGCCGCCAGCCAATGTGCCTTCGCATCGCTCGAGGTACTGGTCGGGGATACTGGCGGCCCCATGCCCACCCGAGCCGCACCCGACGCCACGAGCACACCGTGGTCGCCCGACCAGTCGAACGCGACCGTCGACGAACCGCCGTACGGCTGGGTCGTGGTGTGGGCCTGCTTCGTCGCGCTCGGCGTGATCTTCGGCGTGGCCTATTCGTTCGCGGCGTTCTTCGAGTCGTTCAGCGTCGCCTTCAGCGCGAAGCGCGCCGACGTCTCGCTGGTGTTCGGCTTGTCCGGCCTGCTGTACTTCGTGCTCGGTGCCGTCGGCGGCCTGCTCTCGGATCGCTACGGGCCGCGCCGCGTGACGAGCGCGGGCATGCTCTTCATCGTGGCCGCGCTGCTCCTCGGCAGCGTCTCGACCTCGATGCTGCAGCTCACGCTGCTCTACGGCATGGGCATGGGCATCGGCATCGCGCTCGTCTACACGCCGGCGATCGGCTGCGTCCAGCCCTGGTTCACGCGCCGGCGCGGCATGGCGGCGGGCATCGCCAGCGCGGGCATCGGCGCCGGCACGTTCGGTGTGCCGTTGATCGCGGCGGCGGCGATCGGCCAGTGGCGGTGGCGCGGCGCGATGCTCGCGCTGGCGGCGGGCGCCGCGGTGATCGGGCTCGCGGCGACGCTCGCGCTGAGAACCGCTCCGGCGGCGGCCCGACGGCGCGGGGCAGTGGCCCCCGGCCTGTCGTTGCGCGAGGCCTTGCGCTCGCCCTCGTTCAAGTGGCTCTACGCGATGTGCGCGCTCGGCGCGCCGTCGATGTTCATCCCGTTCGCGCACCTGTCGGCGGCGGCGCGCGATCTGGGCCTCGGCGACGCACGCGCCGTCGGACTCGTCGGCCTGATCGGCATCGGCAGCCTGTGCGGCCGCTTCGCCGTCGGCGCGGTGGCCGACCGCCTCGGGCGGCCGTGGACGCTGGTCGGCGTGCAGGCGTCGCTCGGCTTGTCGATGGGGCTCTGGCTCGCCGCGGGCGGCTATCCGGCGCTGGCGGTGTTCGCGCTCTGGATGGGGCTCAGCTACGGCGGCATCGTGTCGCTGATGCCGGCGCTTTGCATGGACCTCTACGGTGCGCGCGCCGTCTCCTCGATCATCGGCACGCTGTACACCGGCGCGGCCCTCGGCAACGTCGCCGGGCCATGGCTCGCGGGGCGCGTGTTCGACGCGCGCGGCAGCTATACCGTCGTCATCGCCGGCTGCGCGGTGCTGTCAGCGCTCGCGACATGGGCGGCGTCGCGCGCGGTGCGCCCGACGCACGACGATCGACTACCGACGTGAACCGGAATCGAATTCCGCTTCGGCGTCGAGCCAATCCTGCAGTTCGCTTCCGGCGCCTGCGCCGCGCGCCTCGTAGCGCCGATGGGCGATGTCCCGAATCGCCTCCTCGCGCGTCATCGGGTGGTTCGCGCTCGTCGGGAACGAAATCGGACCGCGGTCGACCGCTCGGGGTGTTTCCACGCTGACAGGGTCGGCACCGTCGGTCTCGCCGGCTGCCACGGCGTCGGATTCCGACACTTGCTTCCAGTCCTTCCGGTCCTTGCCGGTCGATACCGACGCCTCGGCATGCACCCCCACCGAAGGCGATATGGGATCGCTCGCGGGGAACGTCTTGTCGAGCGAATCGTCCAGCGATTCCTGATACGTCGGAGTCTGCGCGCGGGTGTCGGGTTCATCGAGTGCCGAACGACTCGAGCCGGCTTCGCCGGAGCCCCTGTGGCCACGAAGGGTCTGCTGATAGAGGCGGTCGGTCGTTTCGCCGCGGTCGGTCGGCTGCATTCCGTTCTTCAGGTCTTGGGCGGCCTGGATCATCATCGGATCCGGCATCCGCGTGCCGCTGTCGGACGACTCGTCCTGCTCGTGCGGCAGACGAGGCGACACCTCGCCGCCCACATCCGCGTGGGTCGCGCTCGACCGGGTCACTGCCGGATCGGTGGCGGGCTGGATCCGTTTGCCGGCAGCATTCTTCGAATCGGCTGTACTTGTGGATTTCATTGGTTTGTCTCCGGGTGGGCACGGTGTACGTACGGCAATCGCCATACCCAATGCCTGGAAGAAGCGTTCCGGCCGGTCCGAAGCCGCGTTCGCGACGCTGGTTCGAATTCGGCTTCGTCCGGAACGTCCCCCGCAGGACCGGGTTCATGTCGACGCCGCGCAGCTCGCGCGCGGCCAGCGCCTGGAAATGCTGCGCTGCGCCGATCTCGCCGAAGCCGCCGTCCGGGGTGCTGTCCGTTTGCACCGGCGCGTTCATCCTCCATGCCGCCGGCCTCACTGAGCCTGAACCCGAGGCTGCGCGAGGCGGCAACGGACTGCCACGAAAATGCCTCCCTCAAATGGGGGGTGCACGCCCGAGCCGTCGGTCTTAAATTCCAACGGCCGCCGCCGTCATCTGTATCGCACCCGCTGCCACCGCAAGCGCTTCCCTAGTGTTCAAGCGTGACCCTTGAAACTCGAGGAAGCGCGAAGTCGGGCGCTCTCAAAAGGCCGGTCTGGCATTGTTCGCCACAAAGAAAGTTCGCCTTGAAGACGCTGTCGGGCGCATTGGCCGCCGTTTCTGATAACTCTCGCGCCCCTCGCCCACGCCACGCCATGACTGCCACCCTGTTCGGACCCGGAGTCGGAGCCGGCAAGCTGGGCGCCGATGGGCGTGGGCCTGGGCTGCGTCGCGGCAGCACGGCGCCCGGCGGCGTCGTACACGTCTTCTACCGTCGCCGGCTGACGCCGGCAGCGATTGCCCAAGACTGCAGCGGCAAAGCGACAGGCACCATGAAACGGCCTGCCGGCGCCGGGTTCGAGTCATTCCGGCCTGCGCTGGCACTGATTTTGCTCACCGCGACGCTTGTAGGCTGTGATGCAGCCGCTCCCGAGGGCGTCCCCGGCCCCCGGCAGATCGGCCTACACGCGCCCACCACAGCGGCTTTGCCGGCCGCCGTGGTGCCGCCCATGCCGACGTTGGCCGCGGCCCGCGCCGCATCCGTGCAGGCCGTTGCCGGCCAGGTGCCCGACGGGCCGACTATCGGCAACCCGTCGGCGGCCGTGGCGCCGGCGCCTGCCCCTCCGCTCGATGTGACGAACCGCCTGGTGGCACTGGAGCGATGGGCCCAGGACCCGCGCGCGCCCCTGGAAGTGGTCACCACCGCGATGGTCGACCCGGACGAGAGCGTGCGAGAACGCGCCCAGCAATTGTTCGAGGAGGCGCTGGCCAGGCCGCGCTGAGCGCAGGCCCTCGACGGCTTGGCCGCTCGCCAGGCCGATGCCCCGACCCTTTCGTTCGCCGCCAAGCTGGACTCTCGGGCGAGTCCGCACCCGGCCCTGCTTTCAGCACCTCGATCGGCGTCGAGATTGATCGTCATCCGATCGCCGAATAGCGAGACTTCGGGTCCGCCTCGTCATCGGCGCTGCCGACCGGCACGCCGCCCTGGTCTTCGGGAATCTTCGCGGCCACATACGTGCCGGCGCTGATGCCCATCAGCGTGATCAGCGAACCGTCGAACACCGGCATCGACAATCGGGTGAACACGTTGATGAGGAACATGAGGCCGAGCGACACGGTCATGACCAGCATCTGGAACCGCTGGATCGTGGGGCCGTTGGCGTCGCTGATCAGTTCGTCGAGGAATACATCCGGCTTGGCCATCGGCAGGATTTCCGGCCGCTTGACGGCGCTGGCCGCGAGCGTGGTGACACCCGACAAACCGAGCAGCGCGAGGGCCTGCGAGCTAAGGGCTGGAATGTCGCCCGTGATCAGCCACAGGAACACGAACGACGCGAAGATGATCGCGAACCACCAGGCCAGTTGCGTCTTTGCCAGGCTGAAGGTCCGGGAGGCGAGACCGGCGCCGTCGTTCAGCGGATCGCGGATCAGCGACGTCCTGGCGCCGAGGAAAAGAGTCAGCGACCAGACGATCGCCACCATGCCGAGCGCCATCCAGGGCCGAACCGAAGCCTCTTCGATCACGGCCACCGACAGCAGCGCCTCGCGCGTCGCCGGCAGCGACACGCGCGCATCGGGGTTCTTGTCGACGATGCGCACCTTCACCTGATGGCCATGCCAGGCGGCGATCGACGTGCCGACGATGTCTTCCCAGGCCGCCTGATACGACACCGCATCCACGCCCGACGGGGGTGGATCCCGGTGCTGGAGCCTGAACACCAGGGCGTTCGCGCTCGGGTCGCAGCCGAGCGCACGCAGGCCCGTGTCGAGACCGTCGACTTCGAGTGCGAGGTCGTGCCAATCGGGCGCTGCCGCATCGTCGGCGGGGCAACTCGAGCCGGGCGTCAACGGCACGGCGAAGCGCTCGCCCAACGCGACGCTCGCCATCTTCGCGCGGTGCGGCGGCACGGCCGCCGGCGCCTGCTGTGCGACCGCATCGGGCGAAAGAACGACAGCGGCCACCGCGAGCAGCGCGGCGGCCAGTGCCAGCAGGCGCCGGAGGCCTCGATGTTGAGGATCTGAACGATCGATCACGGTATCTCCTAGGCTTGCAGGAACAGTGCGCGTTCCGCGGCGCGACGAGTCACGAGGCCCGGCTGGTGGACGTTCCCGGCCATCACCCAGAGACCGAACTGATCGGCGGCGCCGGCATAGTCGCGTTGATTGAGCTTGCGCAACAGGGTCGACTTGCGCAGATTGCCCAGGCCGAGATTGAAGGTGAAGCTGGCGAGGGCCGCGTACTGGTTGTCGGTCAGGGGCGCCGTGACCACCGACAGCACCTCCCGGCCGGTCGCCTCCAGGTCGCCTTGCAAGAGGGTGACCGCCTGAGCCAGGTCGATGCCGCCGGGAAACATGCGGAAAGCGACGGCGCGGTTCGCCGCACCGCGCACGAAGCGCCCGCCGGACATGAGCGCATGACCCCATCCGATGGTCCAGATGTCGACCGGGTCGAGATAGGGATCGAAGTTGGTGCTCTGCGGATTGCCGTGCCGCAGGCCTTCGCTGCGCTTGACGAGCGCGACCGCCTGCGGCGGGATCTCACGGACTGTCATGCGATGCCTTCTCGCGAGCAGTGTCGACCCCCGAATTAGGTCTCAAAGCCCGACGTTGCGCATCTTCAGACTTAGGGATGGCGGCCTGTGAGCAGGCTCGGGATCATGCGGCGTGGTGCCGGCCGGAGAGACAACACCCGAGACGCAAGATGGCGCGAACCTTTCACGCAACACCCCCATGACCCTGCGCACGGCACCCTGGTTCGCGGCCGCCCTGCTGTTGCAGGCGGCCGCGATCGTGTGGGCCCAAATGCCCGGAAAGCAGCCTGCCGCTGCGGCCGACGCCACGGTGCATCTGGAGGCGCTGCGCGGTGAGACGCCGCGGCAACAGCTGGATCGATTCGAATCTCAGGCCCGGGCGTTGAACGAGGAGGCCGATGCCTTGTCGGCCAGGGCCGCCCTCGAGGCGTCGTCCCAGCCCGCGGCGTCGCGCGCCACGTTGCAGGAAGCCGCGACCCGGCGCGCCGCTGCCCGACGCCTGACACAGGCGGCTCAGGCACTGCGCATCCGGTTGAACCTGACGGCGGAAGCGGGTGCACCCGGG
>CAZZWY010000204.1:0-909 GCA_964657785.1 uncultured Acetobacteraceae bacterium | reverse complement strand
CCTCCACCTGCACCTGCGCCCCCACCCGCACTGGAGCAGCCGGCGGGACGAGCGCACCGGCCTGAATCCGAAGCCGAGCCACCGGCGCCCAGCGCCGCGCCACGGGTGCGCCATCACGAACTCAAGGCCAGCCGGACGCCACCGACCCGCGTGCCAGCGCCTGCGACGGCGCAGGTCGAGCGGGGCGACACGGCGCCACCGGCAGCCACCGCAACGACGCGCGACTTCTTCGACTCGGCGTCGGCCAGGATCGACACGCTGGTCAGCGGCAGCGCTGCCGTGAGCGCACCCGCGAGCGTCGGGGAGGGAGACACGTTCTCGGTCTATCTGCGCATCTCGCCCGAGAAGCTCGCATCGCTGCTCGAAGGGCTGGGGCAAGACCATCCGGAGAACGCCACCCGGGTCGGCAAGGCAGGCGTGCAGCTCACCCCGCGCATGTCGGCCAGCGTATCGGGCCTCGGCTTCTCGATCTCAGCCGACCAGGAACCCTTGCAAGCGGTCAGCGTGAAGGAGCCGACGACCTGGCGCTGGGAAGTCAAGGCGATCGATCGGGGCCGACAGATGCTCACCTTCGGCCTCGAAGGCACCTTGACCGTCGATGGCAAGGACGTGCCCCGCAACTTCTTCAGCTACGTGCAGCAGGTCCAGGTCAGCGTGACGCCGGTGGGCTTTTTCGAGTCGAACTGGCAGTGGATCCTCAGCTCGCTCGCCTTGCCGGCGCTCGCCGCGCTGTCCGGCATTGTGCATGTCGACGGCGGCGGCAAGCGGCTCGGCAAATACCTGCTACCCGTCGGCGACACCATCTCCGAGCCGGTGTTCGTCGAGCGCGGCCCTGACGCCGACGAAGGCGACGGCTGGCTGTTGTCGACGGTGTGGCGCGGGCGCGAAAACCGCAGCGACCTCGCGGTG
>CAZZWY010000203.1:0-7419 GCA_964657785.1 uncultured Acetobacteraceae bacterium | reverse complement strand
CCATGTACCAGTCGACGATCTTCGGCACGTCGGTGCGGCCGCGCGCGCCGCCGAACGCCGAGCCTTCCCACTTGCGGCCGGTCACGAGCTGGAACGGGCGGGTGGCGATCTCGGCGCCCGCTTCGGCCACGCCGATGATGATGCTGCGACCCCAGCCCTTGTGCGTGCACTCGAGCGCCTGGCGCATCAGGGTCGTGTTGCCGACGCACTCGAAGCTGTAGTCGGCGCCGCCGTCGGTCAGCTGCACGATCTGGTCGACCACGTTCGGGGTCGTCTTCGAATCGATGAAATGAGTCATGCCGAACTGCCGCGCCATCGCCTCGCGGGCGGGGTTCAGATCGACGCCGATGATCTTGTCGGCGCCGACCATCTTCGCGCCCTGGATGACGTTCAGGCCGATGCCGCCGAGACCGAACACCACGACGTTCGCGCCCGCTTCGACCTTGGCGCTGAACAGCACCGCGCCGATGCCGGTCGTGACGCCGCAGCCGATGTAGCAGATCGTGTCGAACGGGGCGTCCGGCCTCACCTTCGCGACCGCGATCTCCGGCACGACGATGTAGTTGCTGAAGGTCGACGTGCCCATGTAGTGCAGGATGGGCTTGCCGCCCTGCGAGAACCGGGAGGTGGCGTCGGGCATCAGGCCCTTGCCCTGGGTGCTGCGGATCGACTGGCAGAGGTTGGTTTTACGCGACAGGCAGAACTTGCACTGACGGCACTCGGGCGTGTAGAGCGGGATGACATGGTCGTCACGCCGGACCGAGGTGACCCCGGCGCCGACGTCGACGACGACCCCGGCGCCTTCGTGCCCGAGAATCGCCGGGAACAGGCCTTCGGGGTCGGCGCCCGACAAGGTGTAGTAATCGGTGTGGCAGATGCCGGTCGCCTTGACCTCGATCAGCACTTCACCGGCGCGCGGGCCGTCGAGATCGACCGTCTCGATCGTCAAGGGGGCGCCTGCTTTCCAGGCGACGGCAGCGTTGGTTTTCATCGGAAGGCAGGCGGGGGCAGGCTGAAAAGCCCGCATTCTGGCGCACATCCGCGTCAAGATCGACCGCCGTGGTCACACAGAAGGCAAGGGTGGACCGCCCGCCGTGGCCACGGCGCGTCCAGTGCCGCTACGCTTTCGTATTCCCAGATCTTCGAGGAACCCCATGATCAGAAACCTCTGGCTCATCGCCGCCACGCTCGCGATCTCGGCAGCGGCGGCGCCGGCGCACGCCGCGCTCGACATCGGCGAGAAGGCACCCGACTTCGCGGTCCCCGCAGCGCTCGCGGGGCAGCGCTACCAGTTCTCGCTCGCCGCGAGTCTCGCCAACGGACCGGTCGTGCTCTACTTCTTTCCGGCTGCGTTCTCGGTTGGCTGCTCCGCCGAGGCACATGAGTTCGCCGAATCGATCGACAAGTTCCAGGCGCTCGGCGCCACCGTGATCGGAGTATCGACCGATGACATCGAGACGCAGGTGAAGTTCTCGACACAGTCGTGCGCCGGCAAGTTTCCGGTCGCTTCGGACGCGTCGAAGACGGTCATCAAGTCGTACGACGCCGCGATGATGATCCTGCCGGCCTATGCGAACCGGATTTCCTACGTCATCGCGCCCGACGGCACGATCGTCTACAGCTACCAGAGTCTCAACCCGAGCAAGCACGTGGCCAACACGCTGGCGGCGTTGCAAGGCTGGGAGAAGGCCCACGCCCCGACGCCCCGCGCGCCGTAGGCTCAGTGACGCGGCCGGACGAGGCGGGCCGCGTTCGGTCGCTCAGCGCGTGAAAACACCCGTCGAGCCGATCCCGTAACGGTTCGTCCGGCAAGAGTCGACTTCGCGCATGCGGCGCTCCAGGTCGTGGATGTCGCTCGACTCGGCGAGATAACGCTCTTCCCGGTTCTGCTGCGGGTGGGCCGATACATCGAAAGCGCGGGCGAGCAGGCGGTAGGCGTGATAAAGAAGCGAAAGCATCGAAACATCTCGGTGGGATTCAGTGCCACGAGTATGCGGGAAAACCCGTATTCGCGCACTGCATCAGGGCTAAAATCCCTCTTGATGGCACCTGTACCGTGCAATGTGCCCCATGTTAGCTCGCAGAACACAGGAAAGACCCCTTTGCTCACCTTTTTCGAACAGCTGCTCGATCCGTATCCCGACGCTGCCCCGGCCGTCCCACCGCGCACCTTCTTCGCCTTCGTCTGGGCTTGCACGGACGGCGCGCGGGGGTTCGTCGTCGGCATGGTCCTGCTCACGGCGCTCACCGGCGCCTTCGAGGCGCTGCTCTTCAGCATGCTCGGTCATATCGTCGACTGGCTCGCGGCGTTGCGGCCGAGCGAGCTCTGGGCGCGTGAACGCCTGACCTTGCTGGCGTTCGCCGGCGTGCTCGCCGCCAGCGTGGCGGTCGTCGGCCTGCAGGCGCTGCTGCGCAATCAGGTGCTCGCGGCGAATCTCTCGATGCGGCTGCGCTGGAACTTCCATCGTCTGATGCTGCGCCAGAGCATGAGCTTCTATCAGGACGAATTCGCAGGCCGGGTCGCCGCGAAGGTCATGCAGACGGCGCTCGCCGTGCGCTTCGCGGTGCTGATCGTCGGCGACATCGTCGTGTTCGGCGTCATCTACTTCGTCACGATGGCCGGCATCGCTGCCGGATTCGACGCCTGGCTCCTGCTTCCCTTCGTCGCCTGGCTCACGCTCTACCTCGCGGCACTCTGGTTCTTCGTGCCACGCATGGGGCGCGTGGCACAGGCGCAGGCCGATGCCCGCTCGATCATGACCGGTCGCGTCACCGATGCCTACACCAACATCTCGACCGTCAAGCTCTTTTCCCACGCGCAGCGCGAAGCGGCGTTCGCCAAAGCGTCGATGCAGGATTTCATGGTGACCGCGCGGACCCAGATGCGGCTTTCGACCGGCTTCGAGGTGGCGAATCACTCGCTCAACATCCTGCTCGTCGCGTCCACCGTCGGGCTCACGCTCGCCCTGTGGACGGCCGGGACGCTCGGCGTCGGCGCACTCGCCGCCGCCGGGGCGATGGCCTTGCGTCTCAACGGCATCTCGCACTGGATCATGTGGGAGCTCACTTCGCTTTTCGAGCATGTCGGCACGGTGCAGGACGGCATTAACACGCTCTCCAAGCCGCATGCGCTGCTCGACGCGCCGAATGCCGTCGCCCTCGATGTCGGCCGCGGCGAGGTGCGTTTCGAGGACGTCGGCTTTGCTTACGGCGCCACCGGCCCAACGGCCCGCCGCGTGATCGATCGTCTGAACCTGCTGATCCGCCCCGGCGAGAAGATCGGGCTCGTCGGTCGCTCAGGCGCGGGCAAGTCGACGATCACGAACCTGCTGCTGCGCTTCTACGACGTCGAATCCGGTCGCATCCTGATCGACGGGCAGAACATCGCGCGCGTCACCCAGGAGAGCCTGCGCCGCCAGGTCGGCATGGTCACGCAGGACACGTCGCTGCTGCACCGCTCGGTGCGCGACAACCTGCTCTACGGCCGTCCCGACGCCACCGATGCGGACATGATCCGCGCTGCGCGCCGCGCCGAGGCCCACGATTTCATCCAGACGCTCGCGGACGCTGCAGGTCGCCGCGGCTACGACGCCCACGTCGGCGAACGCGGCGTGAAGCTCTCCGGCGGCCAGCGCCAACGCATCGCGATCGCGAGGGTGATGCTGAAGGACGCGCCGATCCTGCTGCTGGACGAGGCCACCAGCGCGCTCGACTCCGAAGTCGAAGCTGCCATCCAGCAAAGCCTCTATCAGTTGATGGAAGGCAAGACGGTCGTCGCCATCGCGCACCGCCTCTCGACCATCATGGCGATGGACCGGCTGATCGTGATCGACCAGGGCCGGGTGGTCGAGCAGGGTGACCACGCGAGTCTGCTCGAACGCGGCGGTCTCTACGCGAGGCTTTGGGCGCATCAGAGCGGCGGCTTTCTGGCCGAGACGTTCAACGACGACGCAGCGGTGCCCGCGGGCGGTTGAGCGCCGCTGCCTTCGCGCGCCGCAGCACGCGCGAGGTTCGTCGAACGGCGCAGCGTCCAGAGCAGGTAGATGACGACGCCGATGTTGAGCACCAGCGTCCCCGCCTTGATCCAGCTCGGCCGGCCGATCAGTTCGTAGACCTCCACCGGCACGTAGATCGCGCCGCTCGCCGTGCCGAGCCAGGCCGCCCAGCGGCGCTCGTTCCAGAGCCCGTAAGCCTCGGCGACGCGCAGCGAGGCATACACGACCGCAAGCAGGGCGAGGCCCCAGAGCCGCGCGTCGGTGACCCGCGACGCCGCGTCGAGAAAGAGGCCGGTCAGGTGGCGTTGCGGGTCGAGGTGCAGCCTCGTCACGAGCGATTCGGCGATGCGGCGCACGTCGCGGTGCAGCAGGGTGAGCAGCCCGAAACCGGCCGCGATGACGATCGCGCCCTTGACCGCTTCGAACAGGGCCACCATCCGCAGGCCGCCGAGTGCCGAGATTGGAGATCGCATTGCGGCGATGGTACCCGGCCGAGCCGTCCCGCAACGTTCCCGGTATGCTCTTCGCGAACCACTCTTCCGCGGCCCGCCTCATGACCGATTTGCGCCTGACTTCGACCCGGTTCCTCATCGCGTACGGCGTCGTGCTGGTCGCCATGGGACTGTGCGACGGCGTGTGGCTCGGCGGGCTCGCCAGAGGGCTCTACAAGCGCGAGATGGGCGGCCTGATGGCCGACCCGGTGCGCGTGCTGCCGGCCGCCGCCTTCTACGTCGCGTATCCGCTCGGCGTCGTCTTTCTCGCGCTCGGCGGCGCGCCGGCGACGCTCGCCGAGGCGGTCTTTCGCAGCGCCGTCGTCGGCCTGCTGGCCTACGGCACCTACGATCTGACCAACCTCGCCGTGATTCGCGGCTTCAGCACGTCGCTGAGCCTGATCGACATGGTGTACGGCACATTCGCCACCGCGCTATCCGGTGGGATGGGCTGGTGGTTCGCCGTGCGGGGCCGCTGAATCCTGCTGCGGAGGGCGGCTGCACGCGCTCTTCGACGTGCTGTCCGTAGTCCAGAGCGTCTTCGTCGACGGCTCCCAGGCCATGCCGTTCGGATTGCGGATTCCGGTGGCGAAGGGCCGGTGCGCGCCGGTCGCCGCGTGTCCAGCGACGCAACGAATTGCCCGCACCGGGCGCCGGCGGTGCATTGGTTTCGGCGACCAGCACGTCGCCGTTCGGCAGGACGTAGAGCCAGCGGGGATGGACCAGGTCGCCGGCGAACTTGACGACTCGGGTGCCGGGTGCGCCGCGCGGCTGCGCCCCGGATCCGGCGTGGCCGAGCGGGACGAGCGGGCCCGTCGGATTCGCTCCCAGCTTCTCAAGTGAGCGCGCGCACCTTCACCCGTCGGCCCTTGACCTTGACCGCGTTCAGGCGGGTGAGCGCGTCGGCCGCGATCTGCCGGTCGACGGCCACGTAGGTCGAGAATTCGTTGACGTCGATCTTGCCGATCCGGGCGGCGTCGAAGCCGGCCTCGCCCGTCATCGCGCCGAGCACGTCGCCGGGGCGGATCTTCTCCTTGCGGCCACCGGCGAACTGCAGCGTGACGCGCGGCGGGCGCAACGGGCCGCCCGGCGTCGGCGTCAGTTCCGCGAGCGGATGCCACACGGTCGGTGCGGACTGCATCGCCTCGATCCTGCCGACGCTGCCCATCTCGTCCAGGCTCGCCAGGCTGAGCGCGATGCCTTGAGCGGTGCCGCGGCCGGTCCGGCCCACGCGGTGCAGGTGAATCTCGGGGTCGGGCGAGATCTCGACGTTGATCACGGCGTCGAGCTGGTCGATGTCGAGCCCGCGGGCCGCGACGTCGGTCGCGACCAGCACCGAGCAGCTCCGGTTCGCGAAACGGATCAGCACCTGATTGCGCTCGCGCTGCTCGAGTTCGCCGTGCAGGCTGAGCGCCTCGAACCCCTGCCCGCGCAGCACGTCGGTCAGGTCTCGGCACTGTTGCCGGGTGTTGCAGAAGGCGAGGGTGCTGACCGGCCGGAAGTGGTTCAGCAGCAGCGACACCGCATGCAGGCGCTCCGATTCGGTCACCTCGTAGAAGCGCTGCCCGATCGACGTCGACGACGGTTGCGCAGTCAGCCGCACCTCGGCCGGGTTGCGCAAGAAGCGCAGCGCGAGCGTGCCGATGATGTCGGGGTAGGTCGCGGAGAAGAGCAGCGTCTGCCGCCCGGTGGGGCAGGCGCGGGCGATCTTCGCGATGTCGTCGACGAAGCCCATCTCGAGCATGCGATCGGCTTCGTCGAGCACCAGCGTTTCCAGGCCGTCGAGCGCCAGGTTGCCGCGCTCGAGGTGGTCGAGGACCCTGCCCGGCGTGCCGACGACGACCTGCGCCCCATGGACGAGACTGGCGCGTTGCCCGGCGAGCGGTGCGCCGCCGCAGAGCGTCAGCACGCGCAGGTTCGCCTGGGCGCTGGCAAGGCGGCGCACTTCCTGCGCGACTTGATCGGCGAGCTCGCGCGTCGGGCACAGCACCAGCGCCTGGGTCGAGCCGGCGCCCGGGTGCGTGCCGGGCTTCAGCCGCGCGAGCAGCACCAGCGCGAACGCCGCCGTCTTGCCGCTGCCGGTCATCGCCTGGGCGATCAGGTCGCGGCCGGCGAGGGCGATCGGCAGGCCCGCGGCCTGGATCGGGGTCATCGCGAGGTAACCCAGGCGCGCCAGCGTCTCGAGTTGCGCCGGGGCGAGCGGCAGGTCGGCGAAGGCGGGAGCAAAGGGAGCGTCGGGCATCCGCGATTATCCCGGTCCGGCGGTTGCTCGCAGGGAGCGTGACGCGTCGGGACGACCGAGCGATTAGATCTTCACTGACACGTCACACGGAGGCGAGCCGACATCGCCCGAGCGGCGATCTGTCGATAGTCCCATGACTGGCTTCGCGCTCGAACACCACCGAGGTGGCAGCGCCACCGTTCTCCCGGCCCGACTCGAAAGGCGATGATGAACTGCACCCAGAGCTCCTCTCACGAGATCCGCTTCCAGTCCCTCTTCAACGAGGGCCGGGCGCTTGCGTTCCCCTGCGACGCGCAGGGCAGGGTGCACCTGGACGGCCTGAGCGCCCGGGCGCGCGACAACTACCTCTACGCACGGGCCGTCGTCGGCCGCGAGTTCGCGCACCCGTGCGTGCGGGCGATGGCGACCCACTGAGCGGTTCGTTCGCGGTGCGGCCGGCTCGCGATGAGCGGGCCGCGCTCGGTCAGTGATCGATCGCGAGGAGTTCGATCTCGAACTGCAAGGTGGCATCCGGCGGGATCAGTCCGCCTCCCGCGCCACGCGGGCCGTACGCGAGCGCCGACGGGCATGTCAGTTTCGCCTTGCCGCCGACCTTGATCCGCTGCACGCCTTCGGTCCAGCACTTGATGACGCCGTTGAGCGGAAAGTCCGCCGGCTCGCCGCGCTTGTAGGAGCTGTCGAACTCGCGCCC
>CAZZWY010000202.1:0-7426 GCA_964657785.1 uncultured Acetobacteraceae bacterium | reverse complement strand
GGTGCGCTGCATCGCCGGCGAGGAGGACCCTTCCGTCCCGCCAAGCATGAGCCCACGCTCCGCGAAAGGTATAGATCGCGTGCCGCTCCAGTTCGGCGTTGTCCGGCGTGACGCCCCATTCGGCAAGCAGCGCCCAGCAGGTCTCGGGCTTGGTCATGGTCTCCGGGACGTCCCCCGGAACGATCATGAATTCCCAGCGGCGCCGCCCGCGGCCGCCCGGTACCACGGTGGTCGGACGCCGCGGGTCGGCGATGTTGACGATGCCGAGATGATCCATGCCGTGGCCGGGCTTCATCTTGACGTTGACCACCAGCCAGTCGAAAGCGAACCCGAGGTCGGTGTAGTCGGTGCGCATGTTGCGCCGGACGAAACTGTTGGCGCCATCCGTGCCAACCACGAACGCCGCCCGCAGACTGCGCGTCTCGGCGTCGCGCCGGACCCAGCTTCCGGCTTCGAAGGCGTCGGGTCGAACGGTGAGTTCGACGCCCTCGTCGTCCTGCTTCAATTCGACCGCGGTCCAGCCTTGCAGGATCTCCACGTTCGGAAGCTCGCGAACGGCGGCGTCCAGCACGGCCTCGAGTTCGGGCTGCGCGAATCCGTTCGCGAACCGCCAGCCCGACTGGCTCCAGCCGCCGCCCAGATCGATGCTGAGCAGAACCTGCCGCTCGGCTCCGAGGAACCTCGCTTCGCTCGGCGCATCGCTCGCGATGGCCTGCATCGCATCGCCGACACCGGCGCTTTGGAAGATGCGTGCCACTTCGTGGTCGTAGTGCACCGCGCGCGGCATGCCGAACGGTCCAGGCCAGCGTTCGACCACCGTCACGCGGTGACCGGCCCGGCCGAGGCGCAGAGCGAGCAATTGACCCACCGGGCCGTAGCCCACGACAACGACATCTGCATCTTGTTTCAAGCGCACCTCTTCGGTTGATGTTGATCGGGACATCGATTCGATGCCCGTCCCGGCATGCTCAGCTCGGTGTTCGGACAGGTTCGGCCGGTACGGGTCGCGCGACGAAGCGCTCCGTCAGTAGGCGATGCAGACACTCTTCAGCTCCGTGAAGCTCTCGACCGATGCGCCACCGAGATCGCGGCCGTACCCCGATTGTTTGACGCCGCCGAGCGGCAACGCGTTGTCGAGGACGTTGTGCGCATTGACCCAGACCATCCCGGCCTGCAGCCGCGGCACGATCCGATGGGCCGCTGACAAGCTGCGCGTCCAGACGCTCGCGGCGAGCCCGAAAGGCGTGTCGTTGGCTTGTGCGATGGCGCTTTCGACGTCGTCGAAGGGCGTGACCAGCAACACCGGCCCGAACACCTCCTCCCGCGCGATCCGAAGCCCCGGATCCACGTCCGAGAATATCGTCGGCTTGATGAAGCAGCCAGTGCTGCCGTCGCGGACGCCGCCCGTCACCAGTCGCGCGCCGTCGGCTTTCGCGCCGTCCACGAAGCCCATCACGCGATCGAAATGGCGTTTCGACACCACCGGACCGAGCTGGCTCGCGCTGTCGAATCCCGATCCGATCTTCATCCCTTCGGCGATGGCGCAGATCCGGTCGAGGACATCCCGGTAGATCGCACGGTGAACATAGAGGCGCGAGCTCGCGGTGCACACCTGGCCCTGGTTCATGAAGATGCCTCTGGCGATGCCTTGCGCCACGCGCTCCGGGTCCGCGTCGTCCAGCGCGATGGCGGGCGATTTGCCCCCGAGCTCCAGCGTGAATCGCGCCATGTTCTCCAGCGCGGCGTGGCCGATCAGTTTGCCGACCGCCGTCGACCCGGTGAACGACAGCTTGTTGACCCCGGCATGCCCGGCAAGCGCCGCCCCGGCCGTCGCGCCGCGTCCGGTGACGACGTTGAGGACGCCCGCCGGGAAGCCCGCCTCGATCGCCAGTTCGGCCAGTCGAAGCGCCGTCAGCGGCGTTTCTTCGGAAGGCTTCAGCACCACGGTGCAGCCGGCCGCCAGGGCCGGGGCGATCTTCCACAAGGCGATCGCGAACGGGAAGTTCCACGGCACGATCGCGCCGACCACGCCGACGGGTTCGCGCAGCGTGTAGGTGAACCACTCCGAATCCGGGCTTCTGATCGAGTTCGGGAGGGTCTGGCCATGAAGTTTGGTCGCCCAGCCTGCCATGTAGCGGACGAACTGCGAAGCGCTGGCCACTTCGCCGTGGCGAGCCAATCCGAACAGCTTCCCGCCCTGCAGGGTTTCCATGGCAGCGAGTTCGTCTGCATTCGCGTCGATGAGCGCGGCGAGTTTGAGCAGGAGTTGCTCGCGATCGGCGGGACGCAGGCCGCGCCATGCCGAGCCGGTGAAGGCTTTCCGCGCGCTCGCCACCGCAGCGTCGATCTCGGCGGGACCGCCGTCCTGGACCTCGGCCACGGTCTCGTCGGTGGCAGGGTCGACCACCTGGAGCCAGTCGGACCGCGCGCCGAAGACGGAACGCCCGTCGATGAAGTGTCCGAGCCGATGGTCCGCCAGGAAATTGATCTGCTCGAGCCGCGTCGCGGCAAGGTCTCTGGCGCCCATTCGATGTCTCCGGTGTCCGAGCGCGACGTCACGAGAGGTGGGTCGAGCCGGCTATTTCGCCCAACTATAAACTACAAAAGTACTTTTGATATATGATCTGGGTCCGATGCCGGGAGGCGGTGATCGGCGCTCGGCGGCTTTCCGCCACCGACGACCCTTTACCGGACGGAGAAAAGATGCGATTTGCAATGATTCGACACAACGGTCGCGATGGAATTGCGGTCGCGGACGACGGCGGGCGGCTCCACGCACGTTTTCCGGGCGGAAGCGGATACCCCGGCAACCTCGATGCCCTGCTCGCCCTCGGCAATCTCGAAGCGCTGCTCGCCGTCGGGCGGGACTTGTTGTCGGCTCCGGCACTCGATCCCGGCGACGTCGTCTTCTTGCCGCCGATCATGTCGCCACGCAAGGTCATCTGCGTCGGACTGAACTATGTGGACCACGCAGCCGAAAGCGGGGGGCGGCCGCCGCCAACCTATCCGACCCTGTTCGGGCGCTTCCCCTCGAGCTTCATCGGACACGGTGCGCCTCTGATACGCCCGCATGTGTCCAACGAACTCGATTTCGAGGGCGAGCTGGTCGCGGTCATCGGCAAGGGCGGCCGTGACATTTCAAAGGCCGATGCGTTGGACCACGTGATTGGCTACTCGGTATTCAACGACGGCTCGATCCGCGATTACCAGATGCGCACGCCGCAATGGACGGTTGGAAAGAATTTCGATGGCACCGGCGCTTTCGGTCCGTACTTCGTGACCGCCGACGAGCTGCCGCCTGGCGCGAAAGGTCTGAAGCTCGAGACGCGGCTGAACGCCGATGTCGTACAGAGTGCAAACACGAGCGACATGGTGTTCGACATCGAAACGCTGGTCTCGTTGCTCAGCCTGACGTATACCTGGGAGCCTGGTGACCTGATCGTCAGCGGAACGCCGGGTGGCGTGGGCATGGCGCGCAAGCCGCCGCTCTGGATGAAGCCCGGCGATGTCTGCGAGGTCGAGATCGAAAAAATCGGTCTGTTGTCCAACCAGATCACCCAACAACACTGAAGCAAAGGAGACCCGCATGATCTCTGTCAAGGACATCGCCTACGTCCGGTTCACGTCCCCCGACCTCGACGCGATGCAACACTTCCTGACCGATTTCGGCATGTCGGTGAAGGCAAGGACCGACACCGCCTTGTACATGCGCGGTTCCGGCTCGGCGCCGTTCGTCCACGTCACCCACCTCGGGCCAAGGCCCGGTCGCGAAGGCATCGGCATGTGGGCGCAGTCGGTCGAGGACCTCCACCGGCTCGCCGACGAACAGGGCACGCGGGTCGAAGCGTGTGACGAGCCCGGCGGCGGCAAGGTGGTGCATCTGGTGGACCCTGCCGGCATGTCGTTGGACGTTCATGCGGGTCAGGACTTCGAGGCACCGCTGGCCACCCGGCGCGAGATTGAGTACAACTTCGGTGGACTGCGTAAGCGCGGCAACGTGACGCAGCGATTCAAGCAAGGTCCTTCCACCGTGGGGCGGCTCGGTCACGTCGTGATGCGCGTTCCCAGTTTCAAAGCAGCCTACGATTGGTACACGAGTGTGTTGGGCATGAAGCTGAGCGACGGCTACTACGCCGGCCACGAGAGCAACGTGGTCATGGCCTTCCTGCATTGCGGATTGGGGAGCGTGCTGACCGACCACCACACGGTCGCGTTCATCGAGCTGCCGGCTCCGGTGCCGCCCGGCATCGATCATTCGGCGTTCGAGGTCCTCGACTTCGACGATCTGATGGTCGGCAACGAGTATTTGAAGAAGAAGGGATATCCGCACGCCTGGGGCGTCGGCCGGCACGTCGAAGGAAGCCAGATTTTCGACTACTGGCGTGACCCGAACGGCGTAAAGATCGAACACTGGACCGATGGGGATGCCGTCAACGACGACTACGTGTCCGGCTTGAAGCCGATGTTGGCGCCTGGCGCAGAGACGGGCGAAAACTCGAACTGGGCCCCGCCGTTGACGCCGGAGTTCTTCAAATGAATGCTGGCCGCGTGCTCGCAGCGCGCAAGGGCCCGTTCAACCGGTAAATCGTCAGGCGGCACGCTCCATTCGTCAGCCCTTCGAAGCTTTGGCAGGTGGGTGAAAACCGGGCATCGGACTGTGGGCGCTGCAAGCGCTGCTGGCTGCCTTCTTCCTGTTTGTCGGCTTCAGTAAATCGGCGCTGCCGATACCCGAGCTGGCGTCGATGATGCATTGTCCAGGAGATGTCGCGCCCGCGCTCGCACGCTTCGTGGGCGCAGCCGAGCTGGTCGGAGCCGTCGGCATCGTCTTGCCAGCGTTGACGCGGGTGCTTCCGTGGTTGACGCCCGCGGCGTCCGCGGCCTCGGCGTCGATTCAGGCGCTGGCAATCGTTTCCATGCCGTGCGGGGAGAGACCGCTCTGACGTTGCCGATCGATGTGGCCCTGCTGGCGGTCACCGTGTTCGTGGCCTGGGGCCGATACGGGCATCTGCCGATCCGGCGATCGGCAATGCGCGCGTAGCGGCACCCCCGAGCCTGCGGCGGCCCGTGCGGCAACTGTCGTTGAGCTTGGGTGGAACAGCGTCGCAACGTGGGTGCGGGCGAGGTACTTGTCCGATGCGATCCCCTACGTCAGCGCCGTCGTACTCGACCACGTGCGCGTCTTCGTGTCGATCAAGCGCGCCGGAGATCTCGATTCGAGCGAGGCGCTGACGGTTGCGGACATCGCCTGCGATGCCGCCAAGGAGGCGGACGCCGCGTGCACGCTGTCGAACCGGGCGACGCCCCGATCCGCTCGCGTCGCGGTCAATGGGTTGGATCGGTCGAGCGACTCGCTCTCGCGCAAGAAGGACTCGAACTTCACTTTCAACCGTTCGCCAGCACGCGAACCATCCGGTGCCGATCGATTGCGACGATGAGTGCAGCGGGCCGCCCGGCGATCCGCGTGTCGGCGCCTATCGCGTGAATCCGCGTGTCCCGGGTTCGAGTCAGGTCGGGGACCCAAAAGACAATCAAGGACTTGGCGACGCGCCAGGCTCCTTCGTTCTGGAAGCCGGCGGCGATGATGAAGCGTCGTCCGATCGTCTTTTACGACATTGGTTGGCTGCGCCCGGCGCGGTGCGAACCGATCATGCGTCCTTCCCGCACCAAGGATTCCCGATGACGCCGCGCCTACTCGATCAACCCGCATTCTTCGCCTACGCGGTCGCCTGTGTCGTGCTCTCCGCGAACCTGATGTTCCTCTGGTTCGCCAGCGCCGCCGCGCGCGCGAAGAGCAAGACGGCCATGAATCCGGAGGATGCCGCAAAGTTTGGCGCGCAACTCGTCGACACCGATCCGCCCGCCGTCGCCCGCGTCCTGCGCGCGCACGAGAACGCGCAGGCCAGCACCTATCCGTTCCTGTTCCTCGGACTGACGTTCGTCCTGGCCGGTGGCAACGCCACCCTGGCGACCGTGCTGTTCGCCATTTTCACCATCGCGCGCCTGTTGCACTCCGTCGCGTATCTGAAGGCCTTGCAGCCGTGGCGCACGATCTGCTTCCTGACCGGCGCCGTAGTCATCTTCGTCCTGCTGATCGGCATCGTCTGGCTAATGGTCCGCGGCGCCTGACGGCGGGCCCGGCAGCGACGATGTAGCGTCCCCGATGATCCTCTTGCGGGGCAAGGAATCGGCGCCGAACGCTTCGCGTTGCCCCGTGCCGACCAACGCATCGCGTGTTGCTCCCTCGATCAGCATCGTGCGCGCACCGGGTTGGTATGCGCATCGGGCACGAGGCCAATGTGACGCTGGCGCGCGCGCGTCCGGTTCGTTCGTGCGTGCAGGCAGATCTCGGTTCCGACCGCTTCAGGCGGGCGGCGGTCCCTCCACGTTGACCATCCACGGCACGCCGAACTTGTCCGTGAGCATGCCGAAGCCGGGCGACCAGAACATGCTGGCGAACGGCATCTTGACCGTCCCGCCAGTGGCCAGCGCCGCGAAGATCTTCTCACCCGCCGCCACGTCGTCGCAGCTGATGCTCAGACTGCATCCCTTGATGCCTGCGAAGGGCTCTATCCCGCCGTCCGACCCCATCAGCAAGCCGCCGCCCGGCCACTGCACCCGGCCATGCATGATCCAGTGCTCGGGCACCGGTGGCATGCTGGTGTCGGCCGGGGCGTCGCTGTACTTGCTGAGCATCACCACCCGGCCGCCGAGCGTCTCGGCATAGAACGCCAACGCCTCGCCGCAATTGCCGTCGAACTGGAGATACGCGGTGGGGGCTTGCATCATTCGCTCCGGCTGCATGTCGATCGCAAAGTCTAGCCGGCAAGTGGTGATCGGTCCATCGATCGTTCGAGGTACGGCTGGCACAGCCGTCGCGTCATCGAGCGACCGGCAAGAACACGCTGCCCGCCATCCGTACCCGGCTCCCGATCGATAACGGCAGTGGCTGCTTCAGCGTGCGGATCGATCGATCGTCCAGGCGAATCGTCATCTCGTAGCCGCGGGTGGGCGCCCCCTGCGATGCCGGACCGTCGTCGAGCGACGGGCGGACGGCCACGACACTGCCGCAAGTGGCGCGCGTGCAGGCGCCGGACGCCGACTCGCCCGACGAAGCGGTGATCCGAGCTGCTGCGTGCCCGGATGCGGCCGCCGTGAGGGGCGCCGTTCCGACGGGCAGCGTATGCGAAAACGCTCGTGACACCGGTACGTTCGCCGACGACGCCTTCGCCTGCTCGGTGGCGACGATCGTCGGCGTCGGCGGCGTCGTCGACGGCGACGCTTCGACCGTCGGTGGGGCGGCCGCGGGCGACGCCGTGACCGGGGAAGACGCCGGCGCGGACGGCCCGGTCGACGGCGATGCGCTCGCTGTCGCGTCGGCGGTCTTTCGCCCATCGTCCGGCGCAGCGGTCGCGTTGGCCGCGACCGG
>CAZZWY010000201.1:0-7428 GCA_964657785.1 uncultured Acetobacteraceae bacterium | reverse complement strand
TCGTTTCCCGTTCTGGGCCGAAGACACCCGTGCCAAAATCGAACACAGATTCGAGGCGACTGAAAGGGTACGGTAAATAAATGTTGGTAACCAAAGCGATTTTTCCGGTGGCCGGTCTCGGCACTCGTTTCCTGCCCGCCACCAAGGCGCAACCCAAGGAAATGCTTCCGGTGGTCGACAAGCCGCTGATTCAGTACGCCGTCGAAGAGGCTTATGCCGCCGGGGTGCGCGAGATGATTTTCGTGACCGGCCGCCACAAGCGGCCGATCGAAGATCACTTTGACATGACGTTCGAGCTCGAGGTAGCCCTCGAACAGGCGGGAAAGCAGGAGCTCCTGGATGTCGTGCGCAGCGTCAAGCCGGACGACATGGAATGCATCTACGTGCGCCAGGCACAGGCGCTCGGCCTCGGCCATGCGGTGCTCTGCGCGCAACGGCTCATCGGCAACCATCCGTTCGCCGTGCTGCTGGCCGATGACCTGATGGTGGGCACAGTGCCGATCCTGAAGCAGATGGTCGAGCAGTTCGCCGACTGGCGCGCCTCGATCCTCGCGGTCCAGGAAGTGCCGGCCGAACATACTCGTCGCTACGGCATCGTCGGCGGCACGGCCGTCAACGATCACCTGATGGACGTGAACCGCATCGTCGAAAAACCGTCCCCCGAGGAGGCGCCCTCCCGCCTCGGCGTCGCCGGGCGCTACGTCCTGACCCCCGGCGTGTTCCACGAGATTGCGAATCAGCAGCGTGGCGTCGGCGGCGAAATCCAGCTCACCGACGGCATCGCCGGGCTGCTGCGTCGCGAGAAGGTGTTCGCGTATCGTTACGAAGGCAAGCGCTACGACTGCGGCAGCAAGGAAGGCTTCCTGCAGGCCAACGTCGAGCTCGCGTTGACGCACCCGCAGCTCGGCCCGGGGTTCCGGGACTATCTGAAGACGGTCGGCATCTGATGCCGCGGCGCGAGGGAAGGTAGCCTGGTCAGCGCCGGCGCAGGAAGTGCACGAATTCGTCGCCGCCACTCGACTGCTCGACGAGTTCGTTGCCGGTCTGCCGCGCGAAGGCCTGGAAGTCGCGGACCGACCCCGGGTCGGTCGCGACCACCTTCAGCACCTCGCCGCTCGACATGCCCGAGAGCGCCTTCTTGGCCTTGAGGATCGGCAACGGGCAATTCATGCCGCGCGTGTCGAGTTCTTTGTCGGCTTGCATGGAGGTTCCTTCGTCGCTGCCGGGGCCGAGGTCTCGGCCGCTCAGGACGCGTTGTCGGACGGGCGTGCCGGCAGGTCCACCCACTGCGGCGTGATGCCGCGCGCGGTCAGCCAGTCGGCCACCGCGTAGCCGGTGCCTGCCCGCCAGCACTTGATGTCTTCCGGCCGGTAGAGCCGGTATTCGGCCAGCTCGGGCGACAGCGCGATCTCGCCCCGCGCGACCGCGTGGTAGGCGATGATGACCTGGTTCATCCGCGTGAATTCGTAGACGCCGACGAGCTTCAGCGAGTCGCAGACCAGGCTCGTTTCCTCGAGCACCTCGCGCGCGATGCCCTCTTCGGGCGACTCGCCCGCCTCCATGAAGCCGGTGATCAGCGCGAACATCCTGCCCGGCCAGGCGGCGTTGCGGGCGAGCAGCACCTGGCCGTCCCGGTCGGCGAGTTCGATGATCGCCCCCAGCACCGGCGTCGGATTGTTCCAGTGGGTGAATTCGCACGCCGGGCAGCGGAGGCGCTCCTTCGGACCGCCGTCTTCGACCGACGAGATCATCTGCAGCGGCGTGGCGCAGTTCGGGCAGAAGTTGTAGCGAAGGGCCATGGGTTCGTCCGATTCAGGCGGGGAAGACGCCGGTGGAAAGGTATCGGTCGCCCCGGTCGCACACGATGAAGACGATGGTCGCGTTCTCGACCGTCTTCGCGATCTCGAGCGCGACCCAGCAGGCGCCGGCGGCCGAGATGCCGGCGAAGATGCCTTCCTCGCGGGCGAGCCGACGCGCCATGTCCTCCGCATCGGCCTGGCTGACGGGCACGGTCTCGTCGATGAAGCGCGGGTCGTAGATCTTCGGCAGGTAGGCGTCGGGCCACTTCCGGATCCCGGGGATGCGCGAGCCCTCGCTCGGCTGCGCGCCGATGATCCGGACCGACGCGCTCTGCTCCTTCAGGTAGCGCGAGACGCCGGTGATCGTGCCGGTCGTGCCCATCGCGCTGACGAAGTGGGTGATGCGGCCGCCGGTGTCCTCCCACAGTTCCGGTCCGGTCGTCTCGTAGTGGATGCGCGGGTTGTCGGCGTTCGCGAACTGGTCGAGCACGCGACCCTTGCCGTCGCGCTGCATCTGCTCGGCGAGATCGCGGGCGTATTCCATCCCGCCGGAGCGCGGCGTGAGGATCAGCTCGGCGCCGAACGCGCGCATGCTCTGCGCCCGCTCGATGCTCAGGTCCTCGGGCATGATCAGCAGCATCCGGTAGCCGCGAATCGCCGCCGCCATCGCGAGCGCGATGCCGGTGTTGCCGGAGGTCGCCTCGATCAGCGTGTCGCCGGGCCGGATGTCGCCGCGCTCTTCGGCGCGCCGGATCATGCTGATGGCCGGCCGGTCCTTGACCGATCCCGCCGGGTTGTTGCCCTCGAGCTTGCCGAGGATGACGTTGCCGCGCTGATCGTTCGTGACGCCCGGCAAGCGGACCAGCCGCACCAGCGGCGTGCGGCCGATCACGTCTTCGATCGTCGGATAGGTCGGGTGGGTTTCGCTCATGAAAGACTCCTCCGACATTGTCGCAGGGGTCGATCGGCTGCGTGGGCGCCGGGGACAGGCCGGGGCGGCACGCCAGCGTCGCTGTGGCGGAGGGGCCCGCTAGACTTCCTCGTGATGGCAGAAACTCCCCCCCCCCCCCCGAGCCTCCGCCGCGCCATCGACCCGCCTGCCGCAGCTCGACGGCCTGAGAGGGATCGCGGCACTGTCGGTCGTCGTTTTCCATTTCCTGTCGGCCTTCGCGCCCGGCGTCGTTCCGGATCAGTCGGCGCAGGTGCCCTGGTGGGCGGATTCGCCGGTCGATGTGCTCTACAACGGCACGTTCTGGGTCTCGGTCTTCTTCGTCCTCAGCGGTTTCGTGCTCGCGAGGGCGTCGGCACGGCGGCGTGAGCATTTCGCTCGGGATGTGGCGATACGGTACCTGCGGCTCGCGCTCCCCGCGGCCGCCAGCGTCGTTCTGGCCTGGACGCTGCTGCGAGCGTTTCCGACCGCCGCACGGACCCTGAACGAGCTGGCCCCGAGCCCCTGGCTGCGCTGGGTCTACCAGGACCCGATTCCCTCGATCCGACACGCGCTGCAGGAGGGCCTCCTGGGCATCTTCCTGAACGGCAGCTCCGACTTCGACAACGTCCTCTGGACGATGCGCATCGAACTCGTCGGCTCGCTCGGCGTCTATGCGTTCTTCCACTGGTGCCGTTCGCAGCGGCTGGCCCTCGGTCTGCTCGCGGTGGCGACTCTCTGCGGGGTCGGCGCCCGGTCCGGGTGGGTGGCGTTCGCGGTCGGTGCGGTGTTGCAGCTGCTGGTCGAGCGCGGCCTGCGGATCGGCCCGCGGGTCGCGCTGCTGGCGTCCGCACTCGGCTTGCTGATCGGTTCGGAAGCTCGCGGCTTCGCGGTGCGGCATGGCCTCGGCGCGTGGCCCACGGCGCTGCAACCCGGCCATCCCGAGGGGCTCGCCTACCCGCTCGGCGCCCTTCTGGTCGTCGTCGGCGTCCTCTTCTCGCCGGCCTGGCGGACGTTGATGACGACCGGCCCGTGCCAGTGGCTCGGCCGGATCTCGTTCGCGCTCTACCTCGTGCACGTCCCGTTGCTGTACACGGTCTGCGCCGCCGCTGCGGTGCACTTCGGCTTGAGGTCCACGGGGGGCCTCCTGGTGCTCGCTGCCACGTTCCTGCCGCTCGCGATGCTCGCGGCGCTGCTGTTCGAACGGGTGATCGACGGGCCGGTACTGCAACTCAACCGGCACCTCGCCCGAACGGTGCGCTGACGTCCGCATCGCCTGATCGGGCGGTGCTGCCGAACCCCTGGTGCCTCGGGTCGGAATCGAACCGACACTCCTTGCGGAACGGGATTTTGAGTCCCGCGCGTCTACCGATTTCGCCACCGAGGCGGTGTGCTGGGGAGGCGCGGATTCTGCCACAGGCCGCGACCGTCGGCGCGGCTTGAAATCGACGCCTTGCCGCCGCACGTAGACTCGGCTCCTTCGACCGCTTCGGCCGATTTCTCACCGGAACCCTGCATGCCCCCGATGCCGCCCATCACCCAAGCCCTGCTGCTGATCAACGTGGCGGTTTTCTGCATCGACCTGTTCCTCGGGCCGTGGTTCACCCAGCTGATGGCGCTCTGGCCGGTCGGCAGCGGCCTCTTCATGCCGTGGCAGGTGGCGACCTACTCCTTCCTGCACGGCAGCTTCTGGCACCTCTTCTTCAACATGCTGGGGCTCTGGATGTTCGGCTCGGAGCTCGAACGGCTCTGGGGCGACAAGCGCTACATCCAGTTCTACGCCGCCAGCGTGCTCACCGCGGCACTCGCCCAGCTGCTGGTGGCGGCGCTCTCGGGGGCGGTCTATCCGACGATCGGCGCCTCGGGCGGACTGTTCGGCCTGCTGCTGGCCTTCGGGATGATGTTCCCGAACCGGACGATCATGCCGCTCTTCCCGCCGATCCCGATGAAGGCGAAGGTGTTCGTCGCGATCTACGGCGGCCTGGAGCTCCTCTTCGGCGTCACCGGCACGATGGAAGGCGTCGCGCACTTCGCCCACCTCGGCGGCATGCTCGGCGGCTTTCTGATGATCCGCTACTGGCAGGGCAAGTCGCCGTTCGGCAAACGCTGACGGAGCGCCTGACTCGGGCGTCACCTCCGTGGCCGCGGGGAGCGGCCGTGTCTTCATGGACGAGAGGCGACAGCCGCCTGACGATCAGGCGAGGAGGCCGTCGGCGACGGAGGGATGGCGCAGCTTGAGGCGCAACTCCCGCTTCAGCCGGCGATTGTCGAGCCGGCGCGACTCGCTCATGAAGCTGATCTGCATCGGCCCGAGTTGCCGCTCGGCCTCCGGGCGGCTGACGCGCGGCGGCCGCGGCAGCCGCAGCAGGTCGGCGGCGAGGTCGAAGTAGTCGCCCATCTTCAGGTCGGTGTCGTCGCAGGCGTGGACGACGCGCTGCGGCGATCCCCGGTAGAGCGCGGCGACGCAGGCGCGGGCGAGGTCGTCGGCGTGGATGTGGTTGGTGTGGACGTCGTCCTCCGGCCTCAGCACCGGCGCGGCGCGCAGCAGGCGTTCGCGCGCGCCGCCGGGGCGGTCGGCGGCGTAGATGCCGGGGATCCGCAGGATCGTCACGCGCACGCCGAAGGCACTCCCATGGCGCCGCAGCTGGCGCTCGGCGTCGACCCGGCGACGCGCCCGGTCGGTCGCCGGCGCGACGGCGCGCGTCTCGTCGAAGCGGGCCCCGGCGCAGTCGCCGTAGACGCCGCTGGTGCTGCCGTAGACGATGCACCGCACCCGTCCCCCGCGGGCGAGCGCCCGCAGCAGCGCCGTCGTCCGCGGGTCGGTCGGGCCGTGTGCCGGCGGCGGCGCGAGGTGCAGGACGGCGTCGGCCAGGCGCCCGATCCGCCGCAGGCTCGCCGGCTCGTCGAGATCGCCGAGGATCGGCAGCGCGCCCGCCTCGCGCAGCAACGGCAGCCTCCCAGCACTCGAGGTCAGCGCGAACACACGCCAGCGCCGGCGCAGCAACTTCAGCACCCGGACGCCGACGTCGCCGCAGCCGACGATGAGCAGGGAGGGCCGTTCGGAACGTGGGGGCATGGCAGGCGCCGCCCGGCAGCGTCCGGGCAGAATCGGGGAAACCAGCCGAGGAGTATGCGTTCACCATGACCTTCACCGTCACCGTGCAGCCGAGCGGCAAGAGCTTCAGCGTCGCCCGCGACGAACCGATCCTGACGGCGGCCATCCGCCAGGGCGTCGGCCTGCCCTACGGCTGCAAGGACGGCGCCTGCGGCTCGTGCAAGTGCCGCCTGCTCGACGGCCGCGTCATCCACGGCGTGCACCAGGCCAAGGCGCTGTCGGCCGAGGAAGAGGCCGCCGGCTGGACCCTGACCTGCCAGGCGACGCCGCAGACCGACGTGGTGCTCGAGGCGCGCACCGTCCCGGGCGCCGGCGAATTCGGCGTGCGCAAGATGCCGACCCGCGTCACCTCGATCACGCGGCCCGCGCCCGACGTTGCGATCCTGCAGATGCAGCTTCCCGCGAACGACCGGCTCCAGTACCACGCCGGCCAGTACATCGAATTCATCCTCCGCGACGGCACCCGGCGCAGCTACTCGATGGCGAACGCGCCGCACACGCAGATCGACAAGCCCGGCATCGAACTCCATCTGCGGCACCTGCCCGGCGGCAAGTTCACCGACCATGTCTTCGGCGCCCTGAAGGAGCGGGACATCCTGCGCATGGAGGGCCCGTTCGGCAGCTTCTTCCTGCGCGAGGAGAGCGACAAGCCGATGATCCTGCTCGCCTCGGGCACCGGCCTCGCGCCGATCAAGGCGATCGTCGAGCACCTGCAATTCAAATCCAGTCAGCGCGTGACGCACCTGTACTGGGGCTGCCGCTCCCGCGCCGACCTCTACCTGCACGACTGGGCGGTCCAGGCCGCGGCGACGCTGCCGAACCTGCACTACATCCCGGTGCTGTCGGAGCCGCGCCCGGAAGATGCCTGGACCGGCCGCACCGGCCTCGTCCATCAGGCGGTGATGCACGACTTCCCGAACCTGCTGAACCACCAGGTCTACGCCTGCGGCGCACCGATCATGGTCGAGTCGGCGCAGCGAGACTTCGTCGCGCGCTGCGGCCTGCCGGACGACGAGTTCTACGCCGATTCGTTCACGTCGGAGGCCGACAAGCACGGCGCCGTGGCCGGTTGACACGGCGGGCCGACACGACGTGGACGACGCGAAGCCGGCCGTCCCGCGGAACCCCGCTTGTTAGAATCGCGCCTTTCGACGTTCCGACGCCAGCGCTTCCCCACGCACGATGACGACTCCCGCCCAATCCGATCTGCAGCGCGAAGTCGCGACGTTGATGGTCGAGGCTCTCAACCTCGAAGTGGCGCCGGGGAGCATCGATCCGCAAGCGCCGCTCTATGGCGAGGGACTCGGGCTCGACTCGATCGACATCCTCGAGGTCGCGCTCGTCGTGTCGCAGAAGTACGGCTTCCAGCTTCGCTCCGACGACGAGGACAACGTCCGCATCTTCACGTCGCTCGCGAGCCTCGCGGACCACATCGCTGCGCATCGCACGGTCTAGGGTGGTGTTTCATGCCGTGCGGAACTTCATAAAACCGATGGATTCGGTCGTCTCGCGAGGCGCAAAGCGCAGCCGTGGTCCCTTCTACGGCGAGCATTTGCAACGACGCCAGGCGGCCGAAGACACGGTGT
>CAZZWY010000200.1:0-7441 GCA_964657785.1 uncultured Acetobacteraceae bacterium | reverse complement strand
AAAGTCCCCGAGTGACCCCCGCGCCGCCCCCCGTTCCCCGCATCGCGCTCCTCGCCGGTGCGACCGGCCTGGTCGGCGGCGAACTGATGGCGCAGCTCCAGGCGAGCCCGCGCTACACCCAGGTTCATGTGCTGGTGCGCCGCCCTGGTCCGCAGGCCGGCGCCGAACCCAAGCTCACCTTCCACACCGTCGATTTCGGCAAGCTGCCGCGCCGCTTCCCGCGCGTCGACGACGTCTTCATCGCGCTCGGCACGACGCTCCGAGACGCCGGCTCCGAAGCCGCATTCCGCCGGGTCGACCTCGACTACGTCGTCAACACCGCGCGGGCCGCCCGCGTCGCCGGCGCCCGGCGGCTGGCAATCGTCTCGGCCCTCGGCGCCGACCCGAAATCCCGGGTGCTCTACAACCGCGTCAAGGGCGAGATGGAAGCCGCCGTCGCCCGACTCGACTTCGAATGCGCGGTGATTGCCCAGCCCTCGCTCCTGCTCGGCAACCGCTCCGCGCTCGGCCAGACCGCCCGTCCCGGCGAGACGTGGGCGAAGCGCCTTTCGGCCCCGGTGCGCTGGCTCATCCCGAAACGCGTGCGGCCGATCGCCGCCGCGGCGGTGGCGAGCGCGCTGCTGCAGGCGACGCTCGAAGGGCACGCCGGGCTGCGCTTTCTCAGTTCGGCGAAGATGCAGCCGCGATGACGGGCTCGCGGGCCGACGCGTCGCTCTTCGCACACACCGCCTTCCTGCGCTTCTGGGGTTCGCGTCTCGCGAGCACCGCCGCGAGCCAGATGCTGATGGTCGCGATCGGCTGGGAAATGTACGACCTGACCCGCAGCGCCTGGGACCTCGGCCTGGTCGGCCTGCTGCAGTTCCTGCCGGCCCTCCTGCTGGTGCTGCTCGCCGGGCATGTCGTCGACCGGTACGACCGAGCCCGGATCGTGCTCGCCTGCATGCTCGCGCAGGCCGGCGTCGGCGTCTGGCTCGCGCTCGCCGTCTGGCGCGGCATGGCGAGTCGCGAGCTCCTCTTCGGCGTGTCGCTCGTCCTCGGCACCGTGAAGGCGTTCCAGATGCCGGCGCAACAGGCGCTGACGCCGCTGCTCGTGCCGCCGGCGCTGTTGCCGCGCGCGCTCGCCTTCGCCTCGGCCGGCAGCCAGGCCGCCATCGTCACGGGGCCGGCGCTCGGCGGCCTGCTGTACGTCGGCGGGCCGGCGACGGTCTACGTCAGCGGCACCGCGCTCTTCGCGCTCGCCGCCGGGCTGGTCGGCGCGGTGCGTTACGACCACGCGCCGGGCGTGCGGCGGGCGATGACGCTGCAGACCCTGCTCGGTGGCGTGCGCTTCGTGCGCCAGCGGCCGGTCGTGCTCGGCGCGATCTCGCTCGACCTCTTCGCGGTACTGCTCGGCGGCGCGACCGCGCTGCTGCCGATCTTCGCGAAGGACATCCTGCACACCGGCCCGTGGGGCCTCGGGCTGCTGCGCGCCGCGCCGGCCGCGGGGGCATTCACGCTTTCCGTCGTCCTGAGTCGCTGGCCGATCACGCGGCGCGCCGGCCGCGTCCTGCTCGGCGCCGTCGCGGTCTACGGCGTCGCAACGCTGGTGTTCGGTCTCTCGACCTCGTTCGGCGCCTCGCTCGTCGCGCTCTTCATCGGCGGGGCCGCCGACATGGTGAGCGTCGTGATCCGCCAGTCGCTGGTCCAGCTCGACACGCCCGACGAGATGCGCGGCCGGGTCAGCGCGGTCAATTCGGTCTTCATCGGCGCCTCCAACCAGCTCGGCGAATTCGAATCGGGGGCGACGGCGGCGTGGCTCGGGCCGGTCGGGTCGGTGCTGCTCGGCGGCCTCGGCACGCTCGTCGTCGCGGGGCTCTGGTTCCGGATCTTTCCGACGCTCGCGAACCGCGAAGCGCTGGTCGCGGCGGAGCGATGACGAGGGCTGGCGGCGTCGAGCTTCTCCATGTCGACGCCGCCCTCATCGTCGCCGTCAAGCCCGCCGGCCTGCTCGCCGTTCCCGGCCGGCTCGAGCCCGACTGCCTCTCGGCACGCGTCCAGGCGCTCTACCCCGACGCCCGCATCGTGCACCGGCTCGACCTCGCGACCTCGGGCCTGATGCTGCTGGCGCGCGGAGCGGCGATGCAGCGCCGCCTCAGCCGGGCGTTCGCGGAGCGGGCGGTCGACAAGGGCTACGTCGCGCTCGTCCGCGGTCGGCTCGAGCCGGCTTCGGGCGAGATCGATCTGCCGCTCGGGCCCGACTGGCCGAACCGGCCGAAGCAGCAGGTCGACAACGTGCACGGCAAGCCGTCGTTGACGCGCTACCGCACCTTTGCGCACGACCCGGCCACCGACATCACCCAGGTCGCGCTCGAGCCCGTGACTGGTCGCAGCCACCAGCTTCGCGTGCACCTGCTCGCGATCGGCCATCCGGTCGTCGGCGACGCGCTCTACGCCCCCGCCACAGCGGGCGCCGCGGTCCGCCTCATGCTGCACGCGGAGCGACTCGGCTTCGCGCATCCGCAGACGGGCGAGGCCATGAGCTTGAGGTCGCCCGCACCGTTCGTCGACGCCGCTTGACCGCGCGGCCGATGGATCGATCGCGAGGCGCCCGGCCCCTCCTGCCTGGTCGGGCGGCATCTCCGTGATTCAGCGAACTGTTCAAGAAGCCGTTCGAGCTCGGCGCCGAGGTCTGCCACACGCGGTCAGCATCGGCGCCGCGCTGTTCCCGCAGGACGCGGCGACGGCCGATGACCTGCTGAAGGCGGCGGCCATCGCGCTGTCCCTGGCGAAGTCCGAAGGCAGCGCGACCTACCGCCGCTTCGAGGTCGGGATGACCGAGGCCGTCGAGGCGCGACAACGCTTCGACCGCGATCTGCGGCACGCCTTCGTCAACGGCGAGTTCGAGCTGCACTACCAACCCCTGGTCGAGCTCGACACCCAGGCCATCCTCGGCTGCGAAGCGCTGATCCGCGGGAACCACCCGGTGCGCGGCATGGTGCCGCCGATCGTCATCCCGATCGCCGAAAGCAGCCGGTTGATCGTCGACATCGGCGCGTGGGTCCCAGGCCGCCACGGTGACGAAGCTTTCGAGATCATTCAGTCCGACCGCGGCCACGCGCTGCGCTGCCAGCTGATGGACCGCATCGTCCAGCAGCGTGCCCGGTTCGAGCAAGCGGGCCTGCAACTCGTCGGTAACCCGTCGGCGATCGTGCCCGTGATCGTCGGCGACGAAGCGTTGGCGGGCCGGGTGAGCGCGTGGCCGACCTCTTCTTCGGCAAGGAGCGGCTGCGCGACGTCGAAGCCGCGTTCGTGCGCCAGTCGCACGCGGCAGACGCCTGACCGCATCGATCGCTGCGCGCGGCGCTTGCAATCGTCCGCCCTGCCCGCACGTTCGAGCCGACGCAGGCAGCGGCAGTCGCGCCGGCCCGACGCGGGCAGGGGCATTCGGGTTTCATATGATCGCGCCCCTGACCGCCGGCTGCCGATGCGTCGTGCCTGCTTCTGCGGTCTCTGATCCCAAAGGAACGCTCGATGAAATCGTTGATCCTCGCTCTCTCGGTGGCCGTGGCCTCCATCGGCTTCATGCCGGTGGAGGCCGACGCGAAGCGTTTCGGCGGGGGCGGCTCGTCGGGCATGCAGCGCAGCATGCCGAGCCGCTCGCCGGAGATCGTTCCGCCCTCGCGTCCGGCGCAGGCCACCCCCCCGCCCGCCCCGGCCGGTCTTCCGGCGCAGGCGCCGCGGCGCTCATGGATGGGTCCGCTGGCCGGTCTCGCAGCGGGTCTCGGCATCGGCGCGCTGCTGAGCCACTTCGGTCTCGGCGGCGACTTCGGCAATCTCCTGACGATGGTGCTGCTCGCGCTGGTCGCCTTCGCGGTGATCCGCTTCGTGATGCGGCGCTTCGCGTCCGGCCCGTCCCTCGCGACGCCGAACGGCATGCCCTTCGCCGGCAGCGCCACCCCGCCGCGCCCGGTGGAGCCGGCAACCGGCTGGAGCGGTCCGACCTCGGTCGCGCCGGTGGCTGAGGTCCGGGGCCTGCCGCCCGGCTTCGACGTCGCCGGTTTCGAGCGCATTGCGAAGATGATCTTCATCCGTATGCAGGCGGCGAACGACAGCGGCGACCTGAACGATCTGCGCACCTTCACGACGCCGGAGATGTTCGCCTCGGTGCGGCTCGAACTTCAGGAGCGCGGCGCGACGGCGCAACAGACCGACGTCGTTCGCGTCGATGCGCTGGTGCTCGACGTGGCGACCGAGGCCGGCAATCAGGTCGTCAGCGTTCGCTTCCACGGTCTGATCCGTGAAGAGCTGCGCGGACCGACCGCGCCCTTCGACGAGATCTGGCACCTGGTGCGGCCGGTGGACGGCAGCCGCGAATGGGCGATTGCCGGCATCCAGCAGGCGAATCCGGCACTGGCGTGAGCGTCGCCGCACCAGGCGCCGGGCACGGGGCGACCTCGCTCTACCTCCTCACCGGCGCCTCGCGCGGCATGGGCGCGGCAATCGCCGCGAGGCTGCTGCAGCCGGAAAACACCTTGCTCTGCATCTCGCGCCGACCCGACCCGGCGCTGTCGGCGCAGGCGGAGGCGTCAGGGGTCCGCTGCGACCAATGGGCGCTCGACCTCGCCGACGCGCCAGCCGCTGCGTCGAGGATCGAGGCCTGGCTCGGATCGTTTGAGCCGGGGTCGGTCGCCAGCGCCACCTTGATCAACAACGCCGCCCTGCTGCCGCGGATCGGGCCGCTCGGCGACGCCAGTACGGCCGAACTCGCCGCGGCGCTGCGCGTCGGGCTCGAGGCGCCGTTGCTGCTGACCGCGGCGTTCCTGCGTGCCACGCGCGACTGGGCCGTCGCGAAGCGCGTGCTCAACATCTCCTCCGGCCTCGGGCGCCGCCCGATGGCGGCCCAGGCGCCCTATTGCGGCGCCAAAGCCGGCCTGGATCATTTCAGCCGCTGCGTGGCGCTCGAAGAAGCCGGGCGCCCGCACGGCGCGCGCATCGTCTCGCTCGCCCCCGGCGTGATCGATACCGACATGCAGGTGCAGTTGCGCAGCGCCGATCCGCAGGGGTTTCCCGATCGCGGCAACTTCATCGGCCTGAAGGAGCAGGGCCAGCTCGCGACCGCGGATGCGGCCGCGGCCAAGGTGCTCGCCTTCTTGCAGCGCCCCGACTTCGGCACGAACCCGGTCGCCGATGTGAGGGATCCCTGACGGACGTCCGAGAGCGGCTGACCGCCCGCTCAGCCGGCCGTCGGGCCCTGGAATCCTCGCGCCCGGAACGTCAGCACCAGCGTGTCGCGGTGGCCCGCCTCGCCGGTCGGCTGGATGGGGGTGCTCTCGTGGATCACGCGTTCGTCGTCGAGCAGCAAGGTCGTCCACGGCTCGGTCATCGTGAACCGCAACCCCGCGGGGCCCTCGGCTTCGAACACCCGCGTCTCGCCGCCCTTGATGCCCTGCCGGCCGACGAGCAGCACCGCGACGAAGTCGACGCCGTCGCGATGCGCGCCTTCGGGTGTCGGCCGGCCGATGCCGTCGGTGGTGTCGATGCGGAACTGGTGTGCCTCGACGTACCAGGGTTGCGCTCCCTTCAGCCGCGAGCACTCGGCCGCGAGCGCCACGAGCAGGTGCGACCACACCGGGCGCGACGTCACCGCCTCGGTCATCGGCTCGAACCAGCGCTCGAGACCGCCGTGCAGCGCGTTGTACTCGAGCGGCTGCCAGTGCGGACGCTTCGGCTGCAGCCGCACCTCCGTGCCGTCGACGACGAAGGAGGCGTGGCGGCGCCGCCGGTAGCGGCCGCCGTCGCGCAGGTAGCGGTCGGGGGCCAGATCGTTCCAGGACGGCCGCAGCGCGTCGAGTTGCGCCAGCGGCACGCCGAGCAACCGGACGAGTGCCGCCGGGCCAAGCACCGCGCGGCCGTCGCGTCGCAACGCGTCGAACAGGTTGTCGGGGTCGGTGAGGGGAGGCTCGAGCCGGGACGTCATCGGGGGTCGATCCGCTTCGTTGGCGTAGACCGGCCGTTCACAAGGCCGGCGGCATCACGCGCACCCGCGCGTTCCGCAGCGCGACGACCTGCCCCGCGCGGATCTTGCACGTCTTGCGCAACTCGTCGCGGCCGTCGACCTGCACCTGCCCTTCGGCGATCATCATCTTCGCGATCCCGCCGCTCGGCGCGAGACCCGTCGCCTTGAGCAGCGCGTCGAGCGGGATGTGGTCGCCGCGCAGCGGGAAATCGATGGCCTGCAAGGGATCGGTCATGCGACAGCCACCAACCCGAATTCCTTCGCGAGCAACGCGTACGAGGTGCGCCGGACCGCGGGCTCGTGGGCCCAGGTGTTGATGACGATTTCCTCGAGCTGGAACTGCTCGGCGAGTGCCCGCAGCTGATCGGCCACCTGGCGCGCCGACCCGACGAACGCCTTGCGCCGCATCGACTCGACCGTCGGCCACTCCTGCGACGTGAAACCGCGGGCGGCGATCGCGTCGGACGGCTGCAGCGGCCCGAACACCCCGCGCTCCCGGTCGATGCGCCAGCGCTCGCGGCCGAGCGCATGGTGCACCGCCTCCTCGTGGGTGTCGGCGGCGAGCGCCCAGACGCAGACGGTCGGGTGCGGCACCGGGTGGCGCTCGCTCGGCCGAAAGAGGCGCCGATAGAGCCCCAGCGCTTCCTCGGTGCCCTGCCCGTCGACGAAGAAATAGGCGTAGGCATAGGGCAGCCCGAAATGCGCCGCGAGCTGCGCGCCGTAGTTCGAGCTGCCGAGCACCCAGAGCTCGGGCGCGTGCGGACCGAGCGGGTGGGCGCTGATGCCGAGATGCGCCGGCAGCGCCGTCCACGCCTGAAGGTCGCGGACCTGCTCGGGGAAGTCGTCCGCCGCGGCGTGGGCGTTCGGGTTCAGCGCGCGGGCGGTGCGCATGTCGCCGCCCGGCGCCCGGCCGACGCCGAGATCGATCCGGCCCGGGGCGAGCGCCTCCAGCACCCGAAACTGCTCCGCCACCTTCAGCGCGCTGTAGTGCGGCAGCATGACGCCGGCGCTGCCGATGCGGATCGTCGTCGTGCGCGCGGCGATCGCGGCCATCAGGATCTCCGGCGCGCTGCCGATGATCGTCGGCAGGCCGTGGTGCTCGCTGACCCAGAAGCGCGAGTAGCCGAGACGTTCGCAGTGCTGGGCGAGATCGAGCGTGTCGCGGATCGCGGCGTCTTCGGTACTGCCGGTGACGGAGACGGACTGGTCGAGCGCCGAGAGTCTCACGCCGAGGCCTCCGGATGCGTCGGGTCGACCCAGCGCACGGTCGTCGGCTTCTCGACCGGCTCGATGTCGAGATTGACCGCGACCGCTTCGCCGTCGCTGCGCACGAGCACGCATTCGAGCGTCTCGGTCGGGCTCGCGTTGATCTCCTGGTGCGGCACGAACGGCGGCACGTAGATGAAGTCGCCGGGGCCGGCCTCGGCCGTGAATTCGAGCGCTTCG
>CAZZWY010000199.1:0-7461 GCA_964657785.1 uncultured Acetobacteraceae bacterium | reverse complement strand
CGAGCGGCCGGGAATGCCTGGAGAGCGTGCTCGAAAATCCGCCCGACGCCGTGCTGCTCGACATTTCGATGGACGACATGGACGGCTGGGAAACGGCGCGCCGGATCCGCGCCCAGGGCCTGCTCGATCTGCCGATCATCATGGTGTCGGCGAATGCGTTCGAGAACCAGGTCGACAAAATCGCCGATGCCGGCTGTCAGGGCTTCGTCGACAAGCCGGTCATCGAATCCGAATTGCTCGCCGTGCTGCAGCGCCACCTCGAACTCGAATGGATCGCCGAACTCACGCTGCAGAGTTGGGCCTCGACCGACGCCGAACCCGGCGGCCCCACGACACCCTTGCCCCGGGCGCACGCGGAAATCCTGCTGCGCCTCGCCCGGCTCGGCCACGCCCAGGGATTGCAGCGCGCCCTCGACGCGCTCGCGGCCGAACACCCCGACTGCGAAGCACGGGTGAACGCGATGCGCCAACGCGTCGCCGGATTCGCCTGGAACGACCTCATCGAGCAGCTCATGGCCGACCTGCAGTCGGAGTTCGGGGAGATGACGTCATGAGTGCGCGACCCGCGCTCGCGACGCGCGACGACGACGCGAGCGGCGGCGACATCGTCCTCGTCGTCGACGACATGCCGCAGTCGCTCGGCGCGCTTTGCCTCGACCTCGAGGCCCACGGCTACACGGTGCTGGTGGCGTCGGACGGCGCCTCGGCGCTGGCCCGGCTCGACCTCGTCGTGCCCGATGCGATCCTGCTCGACGCGCTGATGCCCGGTCTCGACGGCTTCGAGACCTGCCGGCGACTGAAGGCCCACGCCGCCTGGTCGCACATCCCGGTGATCTTCATGACCGGCCTTTCCGAGACGAGCCACATCGTCAAGGGCTTCGATGCCGGCGGGGTCGACTACGTCGTCAAGCCGGTCCGAACGCCGGAAGTGCTCGCCCGGCTCGCGACGCACATGCGCAATGCGCGCGCCGTACGAATGGCGCGCGAGGCGGTCGACGTCGGCGGCCACGGCGTGCTGATGGTCGACGCGCACCAGCGCATGGCCTGGCGCTCGCCACAGGCCCAGCGCTGGATCGCCGACTTCTTCGGCCCCGACGACAACGCGGCCGGCATCGCGTGGCTGACCTCGAGCCCGGACCTGAGCATCGATGCCGACGGCGACATCCGCACACGCGTTCTCGACGGACGGACCTTGACCGCCCAGCGGCTCGGCAGCGTCGGCCTCGGCGAGACGATGTGGCTGCTGCGCGTGCAAGGCGAAGACGCGGCACCGCCCTCCCGGCTGATGATGGCGTCGCTGACGCCCCGGGAAACCGAAGTGCTGTCGTGGGTGGCCAAGGGCAAGACGAATCGCGACGTCGCCGACATCCTCGGCATGAGCCCGCGGACCGTCAACAAGCATCTCGAGCATGTGTTCGAGAAGCTCGGCGTGGAGACCCGGGCCGCCGCGACGGCGCTCGCGAGTCGGGAACTGGGGTAGCGGGTGGCGGCAACCCGGCGGCGCGCCGTGCAGCGCGCGGCCGCCGTCAGACGACCGTCGGGGCGAGTTCGCCCGTGGCGTAGCGCTGCGCCACCTGGACCAGCGTCTGCGGCTTGATCTTGGCCGCCTGCCCTTCGCAGCCGAATTCCTGGTAGCGCTGCTTGCAGATCCGCTTGGCGGCCTCGCGCGCCGGCTTGAGGTAGTCGCGCGGGTCGAACTTGTCGGGATTCTCGGCAAGATAGCGCCGGATCGCGCCGGTCATCGCCAGGCGCACGTCGGTGTCGATGTTGATCTTGCGCACGCCGTGCTTGATCGCTTCCTGGATCTCCTCGACCGGCACGCCGTAGGTTTCCTTCATCGCGCCGCCGAACTCGCGGATTTCGGCGAGCAACTCCTGCGGCACGCTCGACGAGCCGTGCATCACGAGATGCGTGTTCGGGATGCGCTGGTGGATTTCCTTGATCCTGCCGATGGCGAGGATGTCGCCGGTGGGCTTGCGGGTGAACTTGTAGGCGCCGTGGCTGGTGCCGATCGCGATCGCGAGGGCGTCGAGCTGGGTGCGCTTGACGAACTCGGCGGCTTCCTCCGGGTCGGTCAGGAGTTGCTCCATCGTCATCGTGGCTTCGGTGCCGTGGCCGTCCTCCTTGTCGCCCTTCATCGTCTCGAGCGAGCCGAGGCAACCGAGCTCGCCCTCGACCGTGATGCCGAGCGCGTGCGCCATGTCGACGACCTTGCGGGTCACGTCGACGTTGTAGTCGAAGCTCGCGATCGTCTTGCCGTCGGCCTGCAGCGAGCCGTCCATCATGACCGAGCTGAAGCCGAGGTCGATCGCGCCCTTGCAGACTGCCGGGCTCTGGCCGTGGTCCTGGTGCATCACGAGCGGCACGTCGGGCCAGCTCTCGACCGCGGCCTGGATCAGGTGCTTGACGAACGGCTCGCCGGCGTACTTCCGGGCCCCCGCGCTCGCCTGGAGAATGACCGGCGCGCCGACGTCGGCGGCAGCCATCATCACGGCCTGCACCTGCTCGAGGTTGTTGACGTTGAAGGCGGGAATCCCGTAGCCGTTTTCGGCGGCGTGGTCCAGCAGCTGGCGCATCGAGACGAGGGGCATGGCGAATTCCTGAAAAGAGACGGAAGAGACGGGCGACGAGCAGCGGGCAGCAATTTGCGGCGCCTGGTCGCGCTCAGCACCCATGAAACCGCTTTGTAACTCGACCGATTGTAGTCAGTGACCCCCGAGCCGAGGGGCTTTCGCCGCCGCGAACACGCGCTGCGTTCAACCGCCGCCCCGCCTCATCCCACCCGCTCGCACCGGTAGCCCTCCTGGCGCATCGAGCCGAGAATTTCGGCGATGTGCACCGTGCCGCGCGTCTGCACCACGACCTCGATCTGTGCGCGTTCGACCGAGAGCGACGTGAAGGCCCGCTGATGCAGCACTTCGTCGATGTTGGCGCCGCACTTGCCGAGCAAGGTCGCGATCTCGGCGAGCGAGCCGGGCACGTCGCGCACGTCGAAGCGCAGACGCGCCAGCCGCCCCGACCTGACCATGCCGCGCTCGATGATCTCCGCGAGCACCAGCGGCTCGATGTTGCCGCCGCAGAGGATCAGCCCGACCTTGGCCCCCGCGAAGCGCTCGCGGTGCCGCACCAGCGCTGCGAGACCGACCGCGCCCGCGCCCTCGACGACCGTCTTCTCGATCTCGAGCAGCATCAGGATGGCCTGCTCGATGTCGTCCTCGCCGACGAGGACGATGTCGTCGACGTGGGCATCGATCAACGGCGCGGTCAGCGCCCCGGGCGACTTGACGGCGATGCCGTCGGCGATCGTCGCCTGCGCGATCTCGAGGGTGCCGCCGTGGCGCGCGTTCCAGGCGGCCGGGAAGCGCTCGGTCTGAACGCCGACGACACGAATCCCCGGCTTGATCGCACGCGCCGCCGTCGCCACGCCGCCGATGAGCCCGCCCCCGCCGATCGCGATCACCAGCGTGTCGATCTCGGGCTGCTGGCGCAGCATCTCGAGCCCGATCGTGCCCTGGCCGGCGACCACCGCCAGGTCGTCGAACGGGTGGACCAGCGTCAGGCCGCGCATCTGTGCGAGCCGCAGGCCGTGCGCACGGGCGTCGTCGAAGGTGTCGCCCTCCAGCACGACCTCGGCGCCGAAACCGCGGGTGCGCTCGACCTTCACCGCCGAGGCGAAACGCGGCATCACGATCGTTGCCGCGATGCCCATGCGCTCGGCGTGATAGGCGACCCCTTGCGCATGGTTGCCGGCCGACACGGCGAGCACGCCGGCCGCCCGCTCGGCGGCGCTGAGCTGCGCCATCTTGTTGAGCGCGCCGCGCTCCTTGAACGATGCGGTGAACTGCAGGTTCTCGAACTTCAGGAACACGTCGCAGCCGGTCAGGGCGGAGAGCGTGCGCGAGGGCATGCAGGGCGTGTCGACGATTTCGCCGTGCAGCCGCTCGGCCGCGGCATGGATGGCGTCGACCGTCAGCAGGTCTTGGGTGGCAGGCATGGTGGATTGTGCGGTGGCAGCGGCGTGGTCGACAGTGCGAAAAAATTCGGACGGAATCCGCGCCGGGCCAGGGCGGCGCAGGCACCGGGCCGCAAGGCGTCAGCCCGATCGTTTAGCCTCGGTGTTTATTGTCGATCGGAGTGCCTTCAGATGAGTTCGTCCCGCTGCCCCTGGCCGCTGACCCTGTTACTGCTCGCGGGCGCGCCCGGCCTCGCGTCCGCGCAAGCGCAGGCGCAGGCGACCGTCAAGCCGGACGGCGACTTCCGTTACGCCCTCGGTGCCGGCGGCAGCTATGCCTCGGGCAACACCCAGTCCGCGACGGTCAATGTCGCTGTCGAAGCGGTGCGCGCCACGGCCGACAGCAAGTTCCTGTTCGACGGCCATTCGCTCTGGGCGCGCTCGAACGGCCAACGCACTGCCGCCAACGCCGAAGCCGCCGCCCAATACAACCAGGATCTGACGCCGCAGTGGTTCGGCCTCGCCAACGGCGACGCCCTGCGCGACGAACTGGCGAATCTGTCGCTGCGCAGCTCGCTGTTCGCCGGCTTCGGACGGCATGTGGTGAGGCGCGACCCGCTCACCTTCGATGTCTCCGCGGCGCTCGGCTACACCCACGACAAGTACTACACCCCCGCCGACATCGAAGGGCAGTTCCGCCAGAGCTACGGCCGTTTCGAGGTGCAGCTCACCGAAGAGTCGACGCACAAATTCACCGCCACCACGAGCTTTCATCAAAAGCTCCAGGTCTACCCCGCGCTGCGCGCCGGTGGCAGCAAACGGGCGGTTTTTGATTCCGGAATCGCGGTGGCGATGACGCCGATCCTGAACCTGACGGTGGGATTCAACTACCGCTACAACAGTGACCCTGGCCAGGGGTTGAAGCCGAGCGACACGTTGGTCACGACCGGGCTGTCGGTGAAGATCGACTGAACGGGGCGCCAAGGCCCTCGTCGCCCGGGCGCCGACATCGCTCACCCGACGAGGCACACCTTCAGCATGTTCGTCCCGCCGGGATACCCCATCGGCTCGCCGCAGGTGATCGCGTAGGTGTCGCCGGGCTTCAACACGCCGCGTTCGACGAGCAGCGCTTCGGCCTTGGCGAGCGCCTCGTCGCGGTCGGCGAAGCGCGGCATCAGCAGCGGCCGGACGTTGCGGTAGAGCGCCATGCGCCGCTGGCTCCGCACCTGCGAGGTCAGGCCGAAGATCGGCACGTGGATCTTGTGCCGGCTCATCCAGAGCGCGGTCGAGCCCGATTCGGTCAGCGCGAGAATCGCCTTGCAGCCGAGGTGATAGGCGGTGAAGAGGGCGCCGAGCGCGATCGACTGGTCGATGCGGCCGAACTTCTTGTTCGCGAAACCGGCGTCGAAGAAGATCTCCTCGGCACGTTCGGCCTCGACGCAGATCGTCGACATCATCTCGACCGTCTCGACCGGGTATTTGCCGGCCGCGGTTTCGGCCGACAACATCACCGCGTCGGTGCCGTCGAGCACGGCATTGGCGACGTCGCTCACCTCGGCGCGCGTCGGCACGGGGTTGACGATCATCGACTCCATCATCTGCGTCGCGGTGATGACGACGCGGTCCATCTCGCGGGCCAGACGGATCATTCGCTTCTGCAGGGCGGGCACCGCCGCGGCGCCCACCTCGACCGCCAGGTCGCCGCGCGCGACCATGATGCCGTCCGACGCCTTCAGAATCGCCTCGAGCGCGGGGATCGCCTCGGTCCGCTCGATCTTGGCGATCATCTGCGGCTTGTGCCGCCACGGCTCGCCCGCGACGTTGGCGAGCTGGCGCGCCATCTCCATGTCGGTCGCGGTTTTCGGAAAGCTCACCGCGAGGTACTCGCACTGGAAGCCCATCGCGGTGCGAATGTCCTCCATGTCCTTGGCGGTCAACGCCGGCGCGGTCAGGCCGCCGCCGGCCTTGTTGATGCCCTTGTTGTTCGAGAGCTCGCCGCCGGCCACGACGGTGGTGTGCACTTCCTCGTCGCGCACCGCGTCGACCGTCAGCTTGAGCAGGCCGTCGTTGAGCAGCAGCGTGTCGCCCGGCCGCACGTCGCGCGGCAGCTCCTTGTAGTCGAGGCCGACCCGCGCGTTCGTGCCGAGCCCGGTGAAGCCGGCGTCGAGGATGAATTTCTGGCCGGGCTCGAGGACCGTCCGGTCGCCCTCGAACTTGCCGACGCGGATCTTCGGACCCTGCAGGTCGGCCATGATCGCGACCTCCTTGCCGCAACGCTGCGCGACCTCGCGGACGAGTTCGGCGCGCGCGATGTGGTCCTGCGCCTTGCCGTGCGAGAAATTGAGCCGCACGACGTCGACCCCGGCGCCGATCATCCGCTCGAGGATCTCGGGCGAGCTCGACGCCGGCCCGAGCGTCGCGACGATCTTGGTCGCACGCGGCGAATTCATGTCCATCATGGCGCGGCGCTCATCCGGCCGCACGCTTCTGCAGGATCTCGAACGCCGGCAGGGTCTTGCCCTCCAGCACCTCGAGGAAGGCGCCGCCGCCGGTCGAGATGTAGCCGATGTCGGACTCGATGCCGTACTTCGCGATCGCCGCCAGGGTGTCGCCGCCGCCGGCGATGCTGAAGGCGTCCGACGCGGCGATCGCCCGCGCGACGGTCTCGGTACCATGCGCGAACGCATCGAATTCGAACACGCCGACCGGGCCGTTCCAGACGATGGTGCCGGCGGCTTTCAGTTGCGCGGCGAGGCGCTGCGCGGTCTGCGGCCCGATGTCGAGGATCAGGTCGTCGGCGGCGACGTCCTCCGCGGCCTTGACCGTCGCCTGCGCATCGGCGCCGAAGGCGGTCGCGACGACGACGTCGGTCGGCACCGGCACCGCGGCCCCGCGCCCGCGCATCGCCGCGATCACGGCCTCGGCTTCGTCGACGAGCCCAGGTTCGGCCAGGCTCTTGCCGATCGGCAGCCCGGCGGCGAGCAGGAAGGTGTTGGCGATGCCGCCGCCGACGATCAGCTGGTCGACCTTCGCACTCAGGCTCTTCAGGATGCTGAGCTTGGTGGAGACCTTGCTGCCCGCGACGATTGCGACCAGCGGCCGCTTCGGGTTCGCGAGCGCCTGGGTGATCGCGTCGATCTCGGCGGCGAGCAACGGACCGGCGCAGGCGATCGGCGCGAACTGCGCGATGCCGTAGGTCGACGCCTCGGCGCGGTGGGCGGTGCCGAAGGCGTCGTGGACGAAGATGTCGCAGAGCGCGGCCATCTTCCTCGCCAGCGTCTCGTCGTTCTTCTTCTCGCCTTTGTTGACGCGACAGTTCTCGAGCAGCACCAGCTGCCCGGGGGCGACGTCGACGCCGCCGACCCAGTCGCGCACGAGCGGCACCTCGCGGCCGAGCAGCTCGCCGAGGCGCCGGGCGACCGGCGCCAGCGAATCCTCGGGCTTGAACGCGCCTTCGACCGGCCGACCGAGGTGCGAGGTCATCATCACCGCGGCGCCGGCATCGAGCG
>CAZZWY010000198.1:4577-7481 GCA_964657785.1 uncultured Acetobacteraceae bacterium | reverse complement strand
CGACCCGTCAGCCGCGGCCGACGCGCCCTCGCCGCGGCGGTGGGCGGCCTGTGGCTCGCGGCCTGGGCGTCGACGGCCACCGCGCAGACCGCCACCTACCCGACCCGGCCCGTGCGGGTGATCGTGCCCTACCCGCCCGGGGGCCCGACGGACATCGTCGCGCGGGTCGTCTTCCAGCAGCTCTCCGAATCGACCGGCCAGCAGTTCATCATTGAAAACCGCCCGGGCGCTGGCGGCAACATCGGTGCCGAAGCCGTCGCCAGGGCCGCGCCCGACGGCTACACGCTCCTGGTCGCGACGACGGCGCACGCCATCAACATGTCGCTCTTCAAGAACATCCCCTACGACGTGATGAAGGACTTCGCGCCCGTCACCTTGTTGACGCAGGGTCCGCTGGTGCTGGTGGCCACGCCGAGCTTTCCGGCGAACAATGTCCGTGAGCTGATCGCGCTCGCCAAGGCCCGGCCCAACACGCTGAACTTCGCGTCGTCGGGCAACGGCCAGTCGACGCACCTGTCGGGCGAACTCTTCAACACGATGGCCGGCATCAAGCTCGCGCACATCCCGTACAAGGGCAGCGCGCCGGCCCTCACCGACGTGATCGCCGGCCAGGTGCCGCTGATGTTCGACACCATGCTGTCGGCCATGCCCTTCGTGAAGTCCGGCAAGCTGAAGGCGCTGGCAGTGACGAGCCCGACCCGGTCGCCCGCCGCGCCTGGATTGCCGACGATTGCCGAGTCGGGCTTGCGCGGCTACTCTGTCATTGCCTGGAACGGCCTGCTCGCCCCCGCCGGAACGTCGAAGGCAGTGATCACGCGATTGAGCGAAGAGCTGAAGAAGGCCATGGCGTTGCTGCAGGTCAAGGACAAGTTCAGCGCCCAGGGCTTCGCGGCGTCGTGGAACACGCCGGACCAGTTCGGCAGCTTCCTCAAAGGCGAAGTCGAGAAGTGGACACGGACAGTGAAGGCCTCGGGGGCGACGCTGGAGTGACGAAGGCTGCGAACAGGCGCGCCTGCACTGCGGATTCGATGCGGATGCCGGTGTCCCCGACCTCCATGCACAGGCGCACCTGCGGCGCTGCCGCATCCAGCCTACCGCGCGGTTGACAAGGCCGGCCAGGCGATCGACTTCTTGCTGCGCGCGCACCGCGACCACGCCGCTGCGCGGTGCTTCTTCGAGCGCGCCATCGACCTGCACGGCGTTCCCGAGAAGATCACCATCGACAAGAGCGGCGCGAACACGGCAGCCCTCGAGAGCATCCGCGCCGACTCGGGCGCCGACATCGAGATGCGTCAGTCGAAATACCTGAACAACCTCATCGAGCAGGACCACCGGGCCGTCAAGCGCATCGCGTCGATCCGCCGGCAAGGCGGCGTCAGACGCATCGATCCGCTGTCCTCCCGGCGATCCTGCCATCTCCACCCCCTCACCGACTCGACGATCGCTGCCTCGCACGGGCGCGACGACGCGTCCGTCCGGTCCGTGAGCGATCTTCCGTTTTTTCGATCGGCCGGGGTACTCGCTGCGACCCGAATGCCGCGCAGCAGGGCTGGCTGCGCCAGCGATCCGGGCAACGGCTGGGTGCCTCGCGGACGATCAGGCGCTCGGCTCATGGACGGGGCAGCGGCCGCGCGGCGATCGCGCGTCGGTCGCCGCGAGCAGCTCCGGGCTGGGCAGGAACTGCTCCGGGTTCGGTGCCCTGAAGAGGGCGGTGGTCAGGTCGAGCCGCCGACGTCCCGGAAATGGTCGGCAAGACGACGGGCGACTTCCTGCGGCGCCTCCCGCTGGGTGAAGTGCCCCACACCCGGCAGCATGATCAGCTCGAACGGGCCGTCGAACTTCGACGCCACCGAGCGGCTGACCGACGGGGGATTCACGCCGTCCGCGTCGCCCTGAAAGTAGAGCGTGGGCAGCGACAGGGTGGCGGTCGACTTGATGCGGTCCTCGAGCCAGCGGCTGCGGTCGTCCGGCTCGGCCTCGTCCCAACGCGCGCGGTAGCTGTGTAGCGTGACGTCGACCCAGTCCGGGTTGTCGAAGGCGAGCGCGACCTGTTCGAACGTGGCTTCGGCGAACCAGCCGGCCGGCGACCAGTTGACCCAGTGGAGGTGAGCGAAGCCGCGCCGGTCGTCCCGCACCGCCCGTGCGCCGCGCTGGGTCGCCATGAACCAGTGGTACCACTGGCGCTGCACCTGCTCGAACGGCGCCGTCGGCATGCCGCCGAGCCGCGAAGGCGTGGCGAGCATCGCGAGCCGCGCCACCCGTTGCGGCCAGCCGACCGCGAGCGCTTCGGCGGCGTTCGAGCCCCAGTCGTGCCCCGCGACCGAAAAGCGCTCGACGCCGAGCGCATTCAGCAACTCGATCGCGTCGATCGCCAGGATCGCGCTGTTGCCGGTGCGGGGCGTCGACGCCGACAGAAAGCGGGTCGCACCGAAGCCGCGCAGCGACGGCGTGACGGTGCGCAGCCCGGCGTCGTTCAGTGCCGCGGCGACTTCGCTCCAGCTCGAGCGATCATCGGGCCAACCGTGCAGGAGCAGCACGACCGGCGCGTCGCGCGGGCCGGTGTCGGCATAGTCGATCTCGAGGTACGGCGTGTGGACAGTCGGCATGAAGGACCCCATCGTGAAAGGTGGCAGCCCCCTGAACACCGGAGCCGCGCGGGATGCGAGTAAGGGTCAGTGCCCGCTCTTCAACGTCGCCATGGCGATCACGTAGCGACACCGGACCTCTGCCTTTTCGAGCCATTTTGATAGGCATCGCCGACCCCACGACATCGCTCCGACCCCGGGGTTTCTGTGGCGTTCCTCGCGGCACCTCCGATCGGTCCAAAATGTAGCGCCAGTCAGCGCCTTGCTCAGCTGCCAGGGCGCTTCGACGTCGGCACAGCGAATTGGAGGGCAAGCGCTT
>CAZZWY010000198.1:0-4558 GCA_964657785.1 uncultured Acetobacteraceae bacterium | reverse complement strand
GTCTGCATGTCCCGCCCACCCGGCCCCCAACGCATCGTCTGCCTGACGGAGGAGACCACCGAGTGGCTCTATCTGCTCGGTGAGGCGCACCGCATCGTCGGCATCTCGGGCTATACCGTCCGGCCGCCGCGCGCGAGGCAAGAGAAGCCGCGCATCGCCTCCTTCCTCGACGGCAAGATCGACCGGATCGTCGCGCTGGAGCCGGACCTGGTGATCGGCTTTTCCGACATGCAGGCCGCGCTCGCCGACAAGCTGATCCGGGCCGGGCTCAGCGTGCTCGTCACCAATCAGCGCAGCGTGGCCGAGGTGCTGGCGACAATGCGACTCGTGGCCAGCCTGGTCGGCGCGAGCGCCGCGGCCGAGACCTGGATCTCGCGCTGTCGGTGCCGTTGGGACGAGATCGCCGCCGTCGCGGCGGCGTGGCCGCGACGGCCCCGCGTCTATTTCGAGGAATGGGACGAGCCGATGATCAGCGCCATCCGCTGGGTGTCGGAGCTGATCGACTTGGCCGGTGGCGACGACGTCTTCGCGGAGCTGGGCCGCAAGAGCCTCGGCCGGGACCGCGTCATCGCCGATCCGATGGCGCCCGTCCGCCGCGCCCCGGACGTGGTCGTCGGCTCGTGGTGTGGAAAGAAGTTTCGGCCCGAGAAGGTCGCCGCGCGAGACGGATGGGGGGCGATGCCCGCGGTGCGCGACGGCCGCCTGCACGAGATCAAGTCGTGCGACATCCTGCAACCCGGGCCGGCGGCGTTGACCGACGGCCTCGAGCAGTTGCATCGCCACTTCGCGGCGTGGGTCGCAGCGCAGCCGCCCCTCGCACGTTGAGCCCCGGCGGCAGGCCGCCGGCAAATCTCAACCGGCTTTGCGCAGCACGGTGGCCGACACCTGCGGCGGCGTGCGCAGGGTCTGAAAGATGACGCAGTAGCGCTCGGTCAGCTTCAGCAAGGTGGCGAGCTGCTCGTCGCTCGCGTCGGAGTCGACCTCGAAGCGCAGGCGGATGTCGGTGACCCCGACCGGGGCGTCCTTGGCCAGCCCGAGCGTGCCGCGGAAATCACCCGCGCCTTCGACGATGACCTGCGCTGAACGAAAGCCGATGCCGAGTGCCGTGGCGACGACGTTGAACGTGACGCCGGCGCAGGCGACCAGGGATTCGAGCAGCAAGTCGCCGGAGCAGGCCTCGGTGCCGCTGCCGCCCGCCTTCTCGTGCAGGCCGGCGTCGTATGGCCCGAACCGGGTTTCGATGCGAACCGAAGGCCGATCGCTCAGCAGCGTGCCGGTCGCGCGAAAGCAGTGCAGCGCACGTTCGGGCTGCTCCTTGTAGAGCGCCTTGATCGGCGCCTGGTGCTGGCGAAGCTCGTCTGCGGTCATCGGCAGATGCTAGCGCCGAGTCGATCTTCAGCCAACCGCACCGACCCCACCGCATCGATCATGGCTTCGGGATGCTCGCCTCAGTAGGTCTCGAGGTGCAGACGCCCCTCGCGCTTGAGCGTGGCACCCAGCGTGTCCCACGAAAGCCCCGACTCGTCGGCAATGTCCCGCAGCGCCAGCACGACGCCTTCTTCCATGCTCTTGAGCCCGCAGACGTAGACGCAGGTGTTTGGGTTCCCGAGGAGCTCGGCCAGGTCCGCCGCGCGCTCGCGCATGCGGTCCTGCACGTAGCGCTTCGGCACGCCCGCAACGCGCGAGAACGCGAGGTTGATGTCGATGAAGTCCTTCGGAAGGCTCTGCAGCGGTCCGAAGTAGGGCAGCTCCTGCGGCGTGCGCGCGCCGAAGAAGAGCATCAGCTTGCCGCCCTCGAACTTCGCCGATCTGCGAAGCCGCCGCCGCCATTCGGTCATCGCCCGCATCGGGGCGCTGCCGGTGCCGGTGCAGATCATCACGATGTGGGAGTTCGGGTGGTTCGGCATCAGGAACGAGTGCCCGAAGGGGCCGATGACGGCGACCGTGGCCCCGACCTCGAGGTCGCAGAGATAGTTCGACGCGATGCCGCGCACCGGGTTGCCCTGGTGATCGGCCGTCACGCGCTTGACCGTGAGCGAGAGGTTGTTGTAGCCCGGCCGCTCGCCGTTGCGCGGGCTCGCGATGGAATATTGACGAGCGACGTGCGCCTTGCCGCGTGCGTCGACGCCGGGCGGCACGATCGCGATCGACTGCCCTTCGAGCACCGGAAACGGCATTGCGCCGAAATCGAGCACGATGTGGTGCGTCTCGCTGTCGAAGCCGGCTTCGGTGCAATTGAAGTTGCCGACCACCGTCGCGGTCGTCGGCGCCTTCGGCCCGTAGAGGTTGGTGTACGCGTGGGCGGCCGACCAGGGCGGTACGGTCGCGCCGTAGGCTCCTGAATCGAACGGCGACTCGGCATCGGCGGCGGCCGTCTCGATCGCGAGCACTTCGACCGGCTCGGCGCCGGCTGCCACGCCCTGCGCCGCCAGCTGCTCGGGGGTCAGCTCGGGCGGCAATTCGTCCCATTGCAGCTGGTCTTCAATCGAGTAGGCCTGCACCCTCGGCAGGGTGCGCCAGTTGTCGATCGAACCGGTGGGGCAGGGCGAGATGCAGGCCATGCAGCCGTTGCAGACGTCCGCCCGCACGACGTAGTTGCGGTCGTCGTGGGTGATCGCGCCGACCGGGCAGGTCGCCTCGCAGGTGTTGCATCGAATGCAGATCTCGGGGTCGATCAAGTGCTGCTTGATCACCGCGACATCGGTGGCCATGTCCAATCTCTGTCTCCTTGCGGGCCCTGCCCGAGGCGGTCAGCCGAAACGGACGTAGTCGAAGTCGACCGGCTGCCGATTGATGCCCATCACCGGCGGCGCGATCCAGCCGGCGAATTTACCCGCATCGACGACGCGGCCCATCAGCGAGGCGACAAACGCGAAATCGTCGGACGTCGGCAGCCACTCGTTCTTCCGGGTCGCCCATTCGGCGTCGCTGACGACGTGGCCGTCGGGGGACATCCTGATCCCGGCGAGCGCCCCGATCTGCCGGTTGAAGGCCTTGTGCGGCACCACCAGGCGGGTCGGGATGCCCGCCTTCTCGAGCACCTTGTTCCAGCGGCCGACGCCGGCCACGGAATCCTTGATGAAGTCGTCGCGCAGCACCTCGTTGAGCGCATTCAGCATCGGCACCTCGCGCTCGACCAGCTGGCCGTTCTGGACCTCGAGGATCTTGTAGGTCTGGCCCTTCAGCACATGGTCGTCGGTGCGCTTGCCTTCTTCGTAACGGCCCTTGATGCCCGTGCTGTAGAAGGTGGCGGCGTTGCTCGACTGGTCGGCGCCGAAGAGGTCGATCGTCACGCTGTAGTGGAAGTTGAGGTAGCGCTGGATCGTGCCGAGATCGATGCCGCCGGCCGCGCGCACCTTCTGCGCGTCGTCGGTCTTCTGCTCGTTCATGATCGCCGCGGTGCGCGACAGCACCCGCGAGACGCCGCTCTCGCCGACGAACATGTGATGCGCCTCTTCGGTCAGCATGAACTTCGTCGTGCGGGCCAGCGGATCGAACGCACTTTCGGCGAGCGCCGAGAGCTGGAACTTGCCGTCGCGATCGGTGAAGTAGGTGAACATGAAGAACGCGAGCCAGTCGGGCGTCTTCTCGTTGAAGGCGCCGAGGATGCGCGGGTTGTTCTGGTCGCCGGACGTGCGCTCGAGCAGCGCGTTCGCCTCTTCCCGGCCATCGCGGCCGAAGTGCTTCTGCAGCAAGTAGACCATCGCCCAGAGGTGCCGACCTTCCTCGACGTTGATCTGGAAGAGGTTGCGCAGGTCGTAGTTGCTCGGCGCGGTGAGGCCGAGGTGGCGTTGCTGTTCGACCGACGCCGGCTCGGTATCGCCCTGCGTGACGATGATGCGGCGCAGGTTGGCGCGGTGCTCGCCGGGCACGTCTGCCCAAGCCTTCTCGCCCTTGTGGTCGCCGAAGTGGATCTCGCGCTCGGCGTTGCCGGGGTTGAGGAAGATGCCCCAGCGGTAGTCGCGCATCTTCACGTGGCCGAACTGCGCCCATCCCTGCGGGTCGACGCTGACGGCGGTGCGCAGGTAGACATCGTGGTTCGTCGAGCCTTCGGGGCCGACATCGTCCCACCAGTTGATGAAGTTGGGCTGCCACTGCTCGAGCGCGCGCTGCAGCGTGCGGTCTTCGGCGAGGTTGACGTTGTTGGGGATCTTTTCGCTGTAATCGATCGTGCTCATGAGGCTGTTCTTCCTTGTTCGATGGTCAGACGCGGTCGAGGCTGAAGACGGCCTTCTCGCCCTTGCCGTAGACCTTCAGCGCACCTTTTTCGCCGACGGCGTTGGGCCGCTGGAAGATCCAGTTCTGCCAGGCGGTCAGGCGGCCGAAGATGCGAGTGTTCATGTTTTCCTTGCTTGCAAAGCGGAGGTTCGCTTCGAGGCCGGTCAGCGAATCGGGCGACATCGCGGCGCGCTCCTCGAGGGCGATGCGGATTTCGTCGGCCCAGTCGATGTCGTCCGGCGCCGCCGTGACGAGGCCGAGCGCGAGCGCGGCATCGGCATCGAGCGGGCGGCCGATGGCCTCGCGCGCGGCGGCGAGCGGCGCGGCTTCCTCGTAGAAG
>CAZZWY010000197.1:0-7520 GCA_964657785.1 uncultured Acetobacteraceae bacterium | reverse complement strand
GTGCTCGGCGGCAACGTCGAGAACCAGATCAAGATCATCGACGCCGATGACGCGATTCCCGCCGCCGACAAGGCGCTGCGCGCCGAGCGACTGCACGGCGAGTGGCAGGGCCTGCACGAGCAGGTGAAGGCGCAAGGGGGCTTGCGCATCATCGCGACCGAGCGCCATGAGTCACGCCGGATCGACAACCAGCTGCGCGGCCGCTCGGGCCGCCAGGGCGACCCCGGATCGTCACGCTTCTACCTGTCGCTCGACGACCCGCTGATGCGCATCTTCGCCGGCGACCGCGTCCGCTCGATCATGGAGCGGCTGAAGATGCCCGACGGCGAGGCGATCGAGGCCGGCATCGTGAGCCGCAGCATCGAGTCGGCGCAGCGCAAGGTCGAGGCGCGCAACTTCGACGTGCGCAAGCAATTGCTCGAGTACGACGACGTCAGCAACGACCAGCGCAAGGTGATCTACCAGCAGCGCAACGACATCCTCGAGGCCGAGAGCCTGGCGCCGCAGATCGCCAACCTGCGCGACAGCGCGATGACCGACGTGGTGAGGGCCTTCGTGCCGGCGGGCACGGTCGAGGAGCAGTGGAACCTGCCGGAGCTCGAAGCGGTCCTGCGCGACGAATGGCAGGTCGATCTGCCGCTCGTCGCCGAGGTTCAGCAGAGCACGTCGATCACCGACGAGGACATCGTCGAGAAGACGTTGGCCGCGGCCACCGCGGGGTTCGACGCCAAGGTGGCCAAGGTCGGCATCGAGCAGTTCAACCCGTTCATGCGGATGATCCTGCTGCAATCGATCGACTCCCACTGGCGCGAGCACCTCGCCGCGCTCGACTACTTGCGCCAGGGCATCCACCTGCGCGGCTACGCCCAGAAGAACCCGAAGCAGGAGTACAAGCGCGAGGCATTCGAGCTCTTCTCGCAGCTGCTGGACGTGGTCAAGATGGACGTGACGCGGGTACTGATGACGGTGCGCATCCAGTCCCAGGAAGAGGTCGCGCAGGCGGCGCTCGCGATCGAGGACAGCGCCGAGCGCATCAGCAACGTGACCTACACGCACCCGAACGACGATGGGAGCGTCTCGCAGGAGTCGGCCGCCGACGTCGCGGTGCTCGCGGACGAAGTGCCCAAGGTCGGGCGCAACGACCCTTGTCCCTGCGGCAGCGGCAAGAAATACAAGCAGTGCCACGGGCGGCTCGCGTAGCCGCGCCCGGGCTCGGCTTCGCCCTCCCCAGGTCCATCCGCTTCGGTCCCCTTTCCCGACCTGGCTCCCGGTATCCTCGGACCATGGCACCCGAGGAGTTCAACGAAGCCGGGGTGAGGCGGGAGTTGCTGAGGCTCGCACTGCTCAATTCGGGCCGCAGCGTCTGGCTCCAGCTTGTCGCGGTGGCGTTCATCCTCGGAATGGGCGCGGCCGAGGACCGCCTGGTCTTCGGCGTGGTCGCGGCGTTCGTGGGGATCGTCGTCGCCGGGTGGCGAATCTTCATTTCGGTCCGATTCACCGGCGACGAGCCGCTGAACGAGGCGCAGATGCGTCGGCTCGACCGTGAACTCGAGGCGAATGCGGCGCTGGCCGGCGCGATGTGGTGCGTAGCCACGTTCGGCATCTACCCCGCGCTCGCCGGCCGCACGACGGCCACCTTGTACGTCGGTATCGTGCTCGGGTCGGTGACGGTCGGCGCCTTTTTCATGACGCTCGCGGGGCGCTCCTTCGCGATCTTCGCCTTCCTGCAACTCGGCTCCCTGGCGCTCGTGAGCCTCGTCGATCCGGCGGCGCGGGCCCTGCCGCTTGCGCTCCTGGCCCTGTCGTTCGGCTACACCGTCTATCTCGCCTCGCGCGAATTCAAGGCGACGACCTCGCGGGCAATCCTGCAAAGCCTGCGCGCCGACGCCGTCAATGTGTTGCTGCAGCGGGCGAAGGAAGCTGCCGAGTCCGCGAACGTGGCCAAATCGCAGTTCCTCGCGACCATGAGCCACGAAATCCGCACGCCGATGAACGGCGTGCTCGGCGCGCTCGAGCTCCTGCGTCATTCGTCGCTCGACGCGGATCAACGGCGCCTGGTGCGCACGGCGGCCTCGTCCGGCGCGTCGCTGATGGCGATCCTCAACGATGTGCTCGATCACTCGAAGATCGAAGCCGGCAAGCTCAGCCTGCAGCAGTCGCCCCTGTCGCTGACGGCGGTCGCCCGGTCGGTGCTGGCGCTCTTCCAGGCGAATGCGCAGAGCAAGGGCCTGACCCTTTCGCTGCGCATCGATGGGCAGATCGCCGACCAGGTCCTCGGCGATGCGCAGCGTCTGAAGCAGGTGCTGATCAATCTCGTCGGCAACGGCATCAAGTTCACCGAGACCGGGGAGGTCAGCGTCGGCCTGTCCTCACGACCCGTGGACGACGAACGGGTGCGGGTCGATTTCGAAGTGACGGACAGCGGCATCGGCCTCGCGCCCGAGGCGCTTCGCGGGCTCTTTCAGCCGTTTCACCAGGTCGACGCCCACGACAGCCGGCGCCACGGCGGGACCGGCCTCGGCCTGGCGATCTCCCAGCGCATCGTCGAAGCGATGGGCGGCCGCATCGAGGTCGACACCCAGCCGGCCCTCGGTTCGCGATTTCGCTTCTCGCTGGTGCTCGAGGTCGACCGGTCGAGCGCGACCGAGGCGCCCGTCGATTCGGGCATGGGCGGCCTCGACGGCATCGCTCGGTTGCAGGGCTCGGTGCTGGTCGTCGAAGACAACGACGTGAACCGCATGATCGCCCGCGAGATGCTGCAGTCGCTCGGCATCGACGTGATGGAGGCCCGCGACGGCCGGCAGGCGCTCGAGCTGCTGGCGCGGGAGGCGGTCGATCTGGTGCTGATGGACTGCCAGATGCCGGTGATGGACGGCTATGCGGCGACGGCCGAAATTCGCCGCCGCGAGGGCGAGCTCGGCCTGCACCGCCTGCCGGTGCTCGCGCTCACCGCCAACGCCTTCGACGACGACGCCGTGCGCTCGCGCGAAGCGGGAATGGATGCGCATCTCGCGAAGCCCTACACCCGCGAGCAGCTGAGCGAACTGCTGCGGGAGTTTCTCTGAAAACGAGCAGCGGGGGCAGACAGGTCCCGGTGACGACGTCCGGCTAAAGCGCCGTCCATTCCGTGACGCCGGTGCGCTGTTCCTCGCGGGCGCGTTCGAGCTCGATGCGCTTGATCTCCTCGACCGCGCCCTCGTCACCGCCGCCGGCCTTGCGCACCTGCGCGCGGGCGAGCCGCTCCATCAGGCGCAGGTCGCGGTCGGTCAGGCCGAGGGCCGCCTCGCACCAGGAGTCGACGATGGCGGTCAGCGACTCGTAACCGATCGGCGCGGCGAGCCGCCGCCCTTCGAGCGCGGCGAGCGTCCCGCGCAGCCGCGGGTTCACGGCCTGGACCACCGCGTCGATGGCCGCCTCGCCCTCGCCGTCCTCGACCAGCAGGTCGACGAGGTGGCGCTCGAAAAGCTGCTCGGCGGTGTAGAGCCGCCCGGAGAGGATCATCTCGTTGGCGATCGCGAAGCCGGCCCGCCGGATCGCGAAATTCCACGCGCCCATTCCCGGGAAGAGGTTGAAGAGCACCTCGGGGAAGCCGGCCTGCGCGCTGCGCTCGAAGACGATCTTGTGAAACGGCATCACCGATTCCAGCCCACCGCCGAGCGTGTCGCCCTGCACCATGACGGTCGTGTGGATGCCGAGCCGCGAGGCGTTCTCCATCCACCAGACGAGGTCGACGCAACGCCGGCCGTAGAGGCGCAGCGAGTCGACGTCGCGGGCGCGGATCAGCAGCACGAAGAGCGACAGATCGCCGCCGAAATTGAAGACGCCGGGAACGTCCGAAGTCATCACGAAGTGCTTCACCAGGCCGGGCGCTTCCTCGATGTCGAGCAGCACCCGCTGCAGCTCGCTCATCGCGCTCAGGCTGTAGCACTGGATCGGCTTGACGCAGGTCCGCACCCGCAGCATCCCGATGTCCTCGTTCCATTCGAGCCGCAGCGTTCGGTAGGGACGATCGACGATCCCCCGGAACCGGGCCTTCGGGTCGTCGCTCATGACGCTCGGCCCGCGACGGGGGCGCGCGCCGCCGAGTTCGCTGGATGACCTTCGCGCTGCGCGCTCCGGTATTCGCCCGGAGCTTCGAAGAGGCCTCTTCGTGGCCCGTGGCGGCCCGGCGGGCTCATGCGGCGGCGAACACGCGCGTGACGTGATGGAAGTTGAGCAGCGCGGTCTCGACGACGGCCTCGCGCGCCGGTTCGTCTTCCAGCGTGTTGAGCACCTTGCGAAGGTCGACCATGTGCTCGGCGTCCATCGTCGCGTGCGAGCCGATGAACGACACGCCGCGGTCGCCCTCGAGCAGCAGCGAATCGCGCATCGCCGACGTGAACGTGCCGCCATAGACCGAGGCGATCACTTCGAGCGTGTACATCATGCCGAGCACCGAGCACGGATGGCGCCGGTCGCAGGCCCAGTAGTTGTAGCCGGCCAGCGACAGCGTGTCGAAGGACGGCCGGTGCGCACGCGTCGCCTCCGGGCTCACGCCAATGGCTTCGAGGTCGTTCAGGACCCAGTTCTCGTGCCCCGACTCTTCCTGCATGTGCGCGTAGAGAAAGTAGCGGACCGCCCGGTGCGAGTCGTCCAGGCGGCTCGCCGCGGCCGCACACACCGGGTTGAAGTGCCAGACCACGTGGTAGAGCTCGAGCAGCAGGCGGCGGTAGCGCTCGAGCGGCATGCCGTGGGCCACCGCCTCCTGCAGCACGGGATGATTTTCGAAGTCCCGACGGGCTTCGTCGGTGCGCATCACGAGGTCGGCGAAGAAAGGAAGCATTCGAACTTTCGGCGGCGTGAATCGATCGTACGGCGGCCGCGCTGAGCCTGTTGGGCCGTCCAGAAGGCGAACTCCGGCGCTTGCAGCGCGAACGCCCTCGGGCAGCACTCTACGCGAGCGCCCGGACGGCGGCCATCGGCAACCCTGACAAGCCGCGTACGGCATGCGAAGCCCGCGGTTCCCGCACAATCGAATCCGAGCAAATCAACGGGGCGTCCATGCCAGTCAACCTGCACTTACCCGACCCGGCGCAGCTGTTCCCGGTGGCCGGCGTTCAGCTCGGCATCGCGATGGCGGGCGTCCGCAAGGCCGGTCGCCGCGACCTGACGGTCGTGGTCCTCGCGGAGGGGTCGTCGGTCGCCGGCGTCTTCACGAGCAACCGCTTCTGCGCAGCGCCGGTCCAGGTGTGTCGAGCGCACCTGGCCGGCGGCGTCGCGCCGCGCGCCATCCTCATCAACACCGGCAATGCGAACGCGGGCACCGGCGAGGACGGCCTGGCGCGCGCCCGGTCGACCTGCAGGGCGCTTGGCGGCCATCTCGGCGTCGCCGCAGAGCAGGTGCTGCCGTTTTCCACCGGCGTGATCATGGAAACCCTGCCGGCCGATCGGATCGAGGCAGGGCTGCCGGCCGCGCTCTCCGACCTGGCGGCCGATCACTGGGCCGAAGCGGCCGAAGCCATCATGACGACCGACACGGTGCCGAAAGCGGCCTCTCGCCAGGTGCAGATCGGCGGCAGGACGGTGACCGTGACCGGCATCAGCAAAGGCGCGGGAATGATCCGTCCGAACATGGCGACGATGCTCGGCTTCGTCGCGACGGACGCGGCGATCGCGCCGCAACTCCTCGACGCGCTGGTGCGCGAAGCCGCCGATGCCTCCTTCAACCGGATCACGATCGACGGCGACACCTCGACCAACGACTCCTTCCTGCTGATCGCGACCCATCAGGCCGGGCATGCGCCGATCACGCGTCTCGATTCGCCCGACGGCGAGGTGCTGCGCGACGCGGTCAAGGCGGTGTCGTGTCAGCTCGCACAGGCGATCGTCCGTGACGGCGAGGGCGCGACCAAGTTCATCACAGTGCGGATCGAAGGCGGTGCGAACGAGGCGGAATGTCGGCAGGTCGCCTACGCGATCGCCCATTCGCCGCTCGTCAAGACGGCATTCTTCGCGAGCGATCCGAACCTCGGCCGCATCCTCGCCGCGGGGGGGGTCGAGCACGGCGGCCGCCGCAGCGATTACCGCGAGGAGGACGGGCAGCGGGTGATGAAGCAGAGCGAGATCATGGTCCGCGTCGACCTGCACCGGGGCAGCGCCGAGAGCACGGTCTGGACCTGCGATCTCAGCGACGACTACGTGAAGATCAACGCCGACTACCGGAGCTGAGAGGGGGAGTAGACGCGGCCCGACACCGTCGGGTTTGCGCCACGTCGACAACTTGGGGGATGCGCCGATGCGGTCGGCGCTGCTAGGATCATCTCTCGACTTTTCTGAACGCAAGCCGAACATGAACCGCTGCCACGTCCCGACCCTCGACGCTGCCCTTGCCGGCAGCGCGGGCGTGGTCGCGCGCGGCATGGGGTCGTCCCGCCCCGTGGCAGGCGCCTCCCGCCGGCTGCGCAAGGGCCTCGGCGCCCACCTCTAGACCTCTCGGCATCCGCTTCTCCCGAAGCTTCCGCTGAGATCGCAGCGGAAGTCCAAGGATGCCCTTGCTTTCGCTGTCCCGGTTCTCCCGAGCCGCCCCTGAGTGTGTTCCGCGAACGTCGCGGCACTCGCGAAAGAACGATGAGAGGGTCAGGCCATGAAACAGGTCTGCGACACGAAACTGCCGGCGAATCTGCCGGCCGGCACCTGGTCGACGCTGCGCGCGCGGCTCGTGCTTCCCGCGGGCGATCTGCTGCGCGATGCCGTTTACCGGCGGCTCTGGACGTCGATCCTGATCAGCTCGTTCGGCGGCCAGGTGACGATGCTCGCGCTGCCGTTGACGGCGGCCGTACTGCTCCACGCGAGCCCGACCGAAATGGGTTTTCTGACCGCGATGGAGCTCCTGCCCTTCGCGCTCTTTTCCCTGCCGTCGGGCGTCTGGCTCGACCGGGTGAGGAAGCTGCCGGTCTACGTGGCCGGCGAGACGATGCTCGCGCTGATCGTCGCCGGTGTGCCGCTCGCCTGGTCGCTCGACGTGCTGTCGATGGTGTGGATGTACGTCGCCGCCTTCGCGATCGGTGTCGTCCACACGACGGCGGGCTCGGCAGCGCAGATCGTGCTCACCCAGGTCGTCCCGCGCGAGCGGCTGGTCGAGGCGCATGCGAAGAACGCGCTCGCCACCTCGGGGTCCGAAGTCGCCGGGCCGGGCTTGGCCGGGGCGCTGATCAAGGTGGCCAGCGCACCGCTCGCCCTGCTCGTCGATTCGCTGATGCTGCTCGTCTCGGCGACGATCCTGCGCGGCATCGTCGTCGTTGAAACGCCGCGTCGGCGCGACGCGAATTTCGTCGCCGACCTGATGCAGGGCCTGCGCTTCGTCGCCCGGCACCGTCTGCTGGTCGCATTGGCCACGGCGGTCGGCGGCTGGCAGCTCTGCAACCAGGCGGCAACGGTCGTGCAGATCCTCTTCGCGACGCGCACCCTGGGGCTCTCCGAGCAGGCGGTCGGGCTGAGCTACGTCGGCATGGGGCTCGGGACGGTGCTCGCGAGCCTGTTCG
>CAZZWY010000196.1:0-7522 GCA_964657785.1 uncultured Acetobacteraceae bacterium | reverse complement strand
ACGATGTCCTGCGCCGGGCCCGGGATCAGGGGCACGTAAGCCGCGTCGAAGCCGTCGAGGCTGAAGGGCGCGCCGTTGCTCGAGGTGAAGATCAGCCCGCCCTGGTTCGACTGGAAGTAGTAGTGCGAGGAGTCTCCGCTGGGCGCCACGTCGCCGAGCCCGAGCCCGGCGGTGTTGTCGACCAGGCCGAAGTCGAAGTCGACGGTCATGTCGAAACCCGACTGCGAAAAGGTATCGCCCGACAGGAACAGACCGACGTTGCGTATCGCCGGGCTCTCGAAATCGACGACCACCGACGCGTGCGCGGCCGGCAGCCAGAATGCGGCAGCAACGGCCGTCAAGCTGCTGAGGATGAAACGCCGGAACTTGTTCTGCTGCATGAAATCTCCAGGCAAACGTGCGTGAGCACGCAATCGGGCACCTCGGTGGTGCAGAAATGGCGTACGGACCCCCGGACACCTCGACGTTCCGCCTCCGTCAAGAGGCTTTGCTCGACTGGAAGGCATCATATGTGCCAATCTTTACACGCGTGGACGTTGCTTCATGAAGCGGTGTTCGCTGACGCCCGGTCGGCGAGGCGTGGGCCCGCCACGTGCCGCGGGATGGTGGGTGTGCTGGCCGCGGCACTTTTCATGGGCGGGGCGACGAGCAACGCGGCCGAGTCCGGCCACGTCGGCGCCGCCCTCGAAGCGGTCGATTCGATCATCGGCGACGCCGCCTGCCGGTCGAACGACGATTGCCGGACGATCGCCATCGGCCGCAAGGCCTGCGGCGGGCCGGCGAGCTACCGGGCCTGGTCGGTTCGGCGAAGCGATGCGGTCGCGCTCGCGGCTGCGGCCGACGCATCCGCCTCCGCCGTTCCGGCCGGCGCGAGCGGGCGAGCCTCCGACTGCCGCCTCGTCACCGATCCCGGTGCGGTGTGCAGCGTCGTTGCGGGCGCGGTGGAGGGGGCGGCGAGCGGGAGCGGCGACGCTTTGGGCCGATGTGTGTTGCGCCGCGGCGGCGCGGGCCGCCGGGCCGACTGACGCCGCGTCCGTGGCACGATAGCGTTCCCCGGCCACGAGTACCCCGCCATGAGCGTCCCGACCGATTCCAAGACCGTTGCGACCCGCCCGATTGCCGCTCAGCGACCCGGAACTTCCGGCCTGCGCAAGAAGGTCAGCGTGTTCCAGCAGCCGGGCTACCTGGAAAATTTCGTCCAGTCGGTGTTCGACTCGCTCGAGGGCTTCGCCGGGCAGACGCTGGTGCTCGGCGGCGACGGCCGCTTCTACAACGACACGGCGATCCAGACCATCGTGCGGATGGCCGCGGCCAACGGCTTCGGCCGGGTGCTGATCGGCCAGCACGGCATCCTCTCGACGCCGGCGGTCAGCTGCGTGATCAGGAAGCGCGCGGCCTTCGGCGGGCTGATCCTGTCGGCGAGCCACAACCCCGGCGGCCCGGACGGCGATTTCGGCATCAAGTACAACGTCGGCAACGGCGGCCCGGCGCCGGAGAAGATCACCGAGGCGATCTACGCCCGCACGCTGGAGATCGAGGGCTACCGGACCTGCGAGGCGCCGCCGGTCGATCTGGCGACCCTCGGCCGGAGCGAGGTCGCGGGCATGGCGGTCGAGGTCATCGACTCGGTCGCCGACCACGCCGAGCTGCTCGCGACCTTGTTCGACTTCGACCGCATCCGCGAGCTGCTTTCCGGGGGGCGCTTCCGGATGTGCTTCGACGCCATGAATGCCGTGACCGGCCCGTCGGCGCACGACATCTTCGTGAAACGGCTCGGGGCGCCCGCGGCAAGCGTCATGAACGGCGTGCCGCTGCCCGACTTCGGCGGCGGCCATCCCGACCCGAACCCGACCTACGCCAAAGACCTGATCGACGTGCTGTTCGCCGCCGATGCCCCCGACTTCGGCGCCGCGAGCGACGGCGACGGCGACCGCAACATGATCGTCGGTCGGTCCTTCATCGTCACGCCGAGCGACAGCCTGGCAGTGCTCGCCGCCAACGCCCGTCTGGTCCCCGGTTACGCGGCGGGGCTGAAGGGCGTGGCGCGCTCGATGCCGACCAGCGCGGCGGTCGACCGCGTCGCGGCGGCGCTCGGCATCGAGAGCTACGAGACGCCGACCGGCTGGAAATTCTTCGGCAACCTCCTCGACGCCGGCCGCGTGACGCTCTGCGGCGAGGAGAGCTCGGGCACCGGCTCGGACCACGTGCGCGAGAAGGACGGCATCTGGGCCGTGCTCTTCTGGCTCAACATCCTCGCGGTGCGCGGCGAATCGGTGGAACAGGTGGTGCGCGACCACTGGCAGCGCTACGGCCGCAACTACTACTCGCGGCATGACTACGAAGGCGTCGACGGTGCTGCCGCGAACAGCCTGATCAAGGCGCTGCACGACGCGCTGCCGACGCTGCCGGGCCGGGTCGTTGCCGGCCTGAAGGTCGCGAGCGCCGACGATTTCAGCTACACCGACCCGGTCGACGGCTCGGTCAGCACCGCGCAGGGCGTGCGCGTCGGTCTCGCCGACGGCTCGCGGGTGGTGTTCCGCCTCTCCGGCACCGGCACCGAAGGCGCGACCTTGCGCGTTTATCTCGAACGCTTCGAACCCGACCCGGCCCAGCACGCGATTCCCACGCAGGAGGCCCTCGCCGGCCTCATCCGCCTCGCCGACGAACTCGCCGGCATCCGCGAACGCACCGGGCGGACGGCGCCGACGGTCATTACCTGAGCGCCTTTCCAGGGGAGGCCGGCCGCCTCCGGTCCGTTTCGTGTCGACACGGCAAGTGGCAGTCGACAGTGAATGATCTTGACAACTGTTGATAGTTCGTCAGACCATGCCGCCATGAGCACCAACACCATGAGCTTTGCCCTGCCCGAAGCGATGCGCAGCTACGTCGACCAGCGCGTCCGCTCCGGCCAATACGGCAACACCAGCGAATACCTGCGTGAGCTGATCCGGCGCGACCAGGAAGAGCAGGCGAAGAAGCGCCTGCGCGAACTGATCGAGGAAGGACTCAGCTCCGGTCCTGGCCAGGCGCTCACGGCCCAGCGTGCCACCCAGTTGAAGAAGCGTGCCCTCGGCAAGCTGCGTTGAAGCCTGCTCATCTGCGCCCACGCGCAGAGGCCGATCTGATGGAAGCCGCCAGGCATTACGCCACGGAAGGCAGCATCGAGTTGGCCGAGCGCATGTTCGACGCGGCCATCTCAGCACTCGAACCCATCGAGCGCATGCCGGGCATGGGCTCGCCGCGCCTGGGACTGGCGTGCGATATCCCGGGGCTGCGATCCTGGCGCGTCACCGACTTCCCCATGCAATGGCTGTACTTCGAAGCCGACGACTACCTGGATGTCGTTCGCCTGCTCGGCGATCGGCAGGACATCGTCGCCCTCCTGACCGCCGAGGAGTGACCCGGCGAGCGCGCCACGGCCCGTTTGAAAGCCACGGCCTACGCCACCGGCAAGAACAGCTCCAACGTCGTGCCGCGGGCCGAGGGCGCGACCTGCAAGACACCGCCGATGCACTGGGCGCGCTGGTGCATGTTGGCGAGGCCGCGGCCGCGGTGATCCCCTTCGAAGCCGGCGCCGTTGTCGCTGACCCGGATGAAGACCTGCTGACCGCCCTCGTGCAGGCCGGTCTCGACCCGGATCATCGTCGCATGGGCATGCTTGAGCACGTTGGTGAACGCCTCCTGCAGGATGCGCAGCACGTGCAGCAGCATGCGCGGCGTCAGGCTCGCTAGCTTCGGGATCTCCTGGACACGCCACTCGAGCGTGATGCCCTGCCGGTGGAGGCGGGGATCGACCTGGTAGCGGAAGTTGCCGAGTGCCGGCAACAGGTCGTTGTCGCTGGGCTCGAGCGAGTCGATCGTCAGCCGCAGGTCGTCCAGCACTCGCGCAGCGCCGCGGCCATCTCGGGCTGGGAGAGCGTTCCCAGTTCGGCCAGCCCGAGGGTGGAGATCAATTGGGCGCCGATGCCGTCGTGCATGTCGCTCATGATGCGGCCGCGTTCCTCGGCGATGGCCTGATCGCGCTCGAGTTGCTGCACGCGCTGGAAATGGGATTGCAGTTCGGCCTGCTTCTGTTCGACGCGTTGCTCGAGTTGGGCGTTGAGCTGTTCCGACTCGTTCAACGACCGGGCGAACCGTTGAATGAGGATCCAGCCCATGACGGCGAAGTGCGGCAGGAACGTGTAGTTGACCACGCTGATCCAATCGACAGGATACGGCAAATAGGCTTCCCAGAGGCCGTCGACCAGGCACCAGGGCGCCGCCACGGCGAGCAAGATCTCTTGCAAACCCCGGCGCTGCCAGGCGAGTGCGAAGAAACACGCCACCTGAAAGCACACGACGAGAATCGCGAAGTAGTCGAAGTGATGAAGGATCCAATGCGAGGTGCCGATGCCGTTGCCGTCGGGCAGGCCGAGGTCGGTGATCAGGACATCGGGGGCGTTGGTCAGCAGCGCCTGCCGCGCCGCGGCCAGAGTGCCGACGGCCGCGAATAGCTCGAACACGGGGTCCGAGACGACGATTCTGCAGAAGCGATCAAGGAAGGTCGAATCGTCCTCGACCAGCATCACGGACGTCATGCGCTTGCCTCCGCCGCCGGGCAGATCGATCGAGCGCTCGGCGTGTCGCGATCATCGTCGGACAAGCTCGGATTCGGCAAGCGTGGCATCGAGGTGCATCGGTCGCCTTGAGGATGCATGGAACCACGGCGTCGCCGATCCTGGGTCACGTGCATGCGTGAGGGGCCGCAAGGGCTCGATCACGACGGTCAGCGGTGCGCCGGCGCGGCGAGCACGACATCCGGGCCACTCGAGCAGTTCGCCGAGGCCGGCGGGACCGCGTGCGTCAACGCGAGCCGAACATCATCTGCCGGGCCAGCAGCGACTTGGCCGGCCCGAGCGCCTGCAGCGCCGCGATGCCCAGGCCCCGCGCCGCCCCCGCCCCCGGCAGCTTCCAGGTAAAGCTGCGGGCGAGGAAATCGGTGGCGGCGATCATTGCCCAGCGGTCGGGGCCGCGCTGCCATTCGAGCTTGCGTAGCACCGCGTCCACATCGTCGTTGCGGGCCAGCGACTGCACCAGCTCGAAGGCGTCGCGCAGGCCCAGGTTGAGGCCTTGCCCCGCGACCGGGTGCAAGGTCTGCGCCGCGTTGCCGATGCGCACGGTGCGGCCTTCGGTGAGCGTTCGTTCGGCATTGAGGCCGAGCGCAAAGCACTTCAACGGGCCGATCGTCTCGATGCGGCCGGTGGCCGGATGAAAGAGGTCGTTGAGCACGGTGACGCGTTGGGCATCGGTCAGGTAGGCCACCGGGTCGTCGTCGCTGGGGACGCACCAGACCAGGCCCGCCCCGCCCGCCCTGAGCGGCAGCAGCGCGGCCGGCCCGTGGCGGGTGAAACGCTCGAACGCGACCCCGTTCGGCCGCGTGCCGGGCTCGAACTCGACCTGGCCGACCCAGGCGGTCTGCCGGTAGTCGTGGGTCACGGCCTTGCGGACCTGGTCCGAGAACACGCCGCCCTCGGCGACGACGGCGATGTCGAAGCGCTCCGCGATGCCGGCATCGACCTCGACGCCGCCGGCGAGCGGCTTGAGTGCCGCCACGGGCGTCTGGAAGCGGCTGCGCAGGCGCTGGGGTGCCTCGGCCGCGGCCGCGAGCCAGGCCTTCTGCAACGGTGCCACGACCTTGCCGTAACTCAGCACCGCGCCGAGCAGGGGCACGGCTTCGTCGATCGCCCGGATGCGCAGCGCCGGCTCGCGCACCCGGCTGGCGAGGAACGCCGGCAAGGTGGGCAACGAGGGCGGCTGTTGCGACACGTGCACCTCGGCGATCGCCTGCGCGTCGTCGGCTCGCCAGGCGCCGAGCCGCTCCAGCAGCTGGACGCTGCCGAGCGAGAGCGCCAGCGTGCGAGCGTCGCTGCCCACGTCCTTCTCGAGCGGGCGTGCGTCGAAGACGGTGACGTGGGCGTGCGGGAGGTTCGTCGCCGCCAGCAGCGCGAGGGAGAGACCGACCGGGCCGGCGCCGATCACGGCGATGTCGAGGGGAGCAGAGGACACGGTGGTGCTTCGTGGAAACCGGGAGGATATTGCCTGCGATTGTCTGCGCCTTGTCGCGTTTGCCGGCCACAGGGGCGAACCGGTTGCCGGTCAGGCCCCTGCGCTTCGAGACGCTGTGCGATCATCGTCGTGCGCTCTGCGCCTCCTGCGCCAGCCCCTCGGCGCAAGGCGGCCCCTTCCGCCATTCAGCGAAGGACCTTCTCCATGTCCTGCCCTGCCTTCTGGCGCCCGCTCGCCCTGGCCGTGTTGGTTCCGGCGGCATCGGGCAGTGCCCAGGCTGCCGCCCCGGCCGCTTCGGCTGCGTCCGCGCCTGCCGCCTCCGGCTACAGCCAGCCGCCGGCCCCGCTGCTCGAGGTGCTGCGCGCGCCTTCGCCGCCCGTGCCTTCGGTCAGCCCGACGCGTCAGTCCATGCTGCTCGTGTCATGGACGGATCTGCCGTCGATCGCCCGCGTGGCCACGCCGGTCCTGAAGCTGGCCGGTACCCGCATCGAGACCCGCAACCACAGCAAGCACGACACGCCGGGCGGCTACGGCATCGCGGCCTGCGCGCGCAGCTTGGAGCTGGTCGAGTTGCCCGGGGGCGCCCGCACGGCGCTGACCCTGCCCGCCGGCAGTTGCCCCGGCGCCCCGAAGTGGTCGGCCGACGGCCGCCACTTCGCGTTCGCCAACGTCCAGCGCGAGACGGTCGGGCTGTGGGTGGGGGACGGCCGGACCGGCGGTCTGCGCCGCGTGCCCGGCGTCTGGCTGAATCAGGCGCTCGGTGCCGAGCTGCAGTGGATGCCCGACCAGCACACCCTGCTCGTCAAGACCGTGCCGGCGAGGCTCGGCCCCGCACCGGCCGAGCCGCTGGTGCCGCTCGGCCCGAGCATTCAGGAGACCGGCAGCGGCTCGGGCCAGAGCAGCACCTACGAGAACCGCGACACGCTGCGCAACCCGCACGACGAGGACCTGTTCGACCACTACGCCAGCGCGCAGCTCGCCCTGGTGGACGTGAACAGCCTGGCGGTCACGCCGGTCGGCGCACCCGCGCTGGTTCACGAGGTCGAGCCGGCGCCGGACGGCCAGCATCTCTTGGTGACCCGTCTGAAGAAGCCCTATTCCTACGTCACCACGTACGAGCGCTTCCCCCACGCCATCGAGGTCTGGCAGCTCGCCGGCCGTGGCAAGGCCGCGCTGGGCCGGCCGGCCGTCACCCTGCTGGCCGACATTCCGCTGGCCGACCGCGTGCCCATCGCCGGCGTGCGCACGGGCCCGCGTGAACACGTCTGGCGCCCGACCGACCCCGCCACCCTGGTGTGGGCCGAAGCCCTCGACGGCGGCGACTGGAAGAACCAGGTGCCGCAGCGCGACAAGGTGCTGCTCCTGAAGGCGCCGTTCGACGCCGCGCCGGTCGAGATCGCCCGCACGCAGCAGCGCTACACCGGCCTGGTCTGGGGCGAACGCGCCGACACCGCCCTGCTGGAGGAAGACGACGAGA
>CAZZWY010000195.1:0-7537 GCA_964657785.1 uncultured Acetobacteraceae bacterium | reverse complement strand
GGATGCGCGGTGATCGTCGACCGCGGCGCGGGTGCGGCGGTCGAGGCCGCCGGCGCCAGGACGCTCGACGGCGACACCGCGTTCAAGCTCCACGACACCTACGGCTTTCCGGTCGATCTCACCGCCGACGTCTGTCGCGAGCGCGGCATGACGGTCGACGAAGCACGCTTCGACGCGCTGCTCGCCGAGCAGCGCCAGCGCGCCCGCGAGTCCGGCAAGTTCCGGATGGCCGCCGGGCTCGACTACAGCGGTGACCCGACGACCTTCCACGGCTACGAGAAACTGCAGTACGAGGACGTGCGGGTGAGGGCGATCTACGTCGACGGTACCGTGGTCGCGCACGCGCGGTCGGGCGACGATGCGGTCCTCGTGCTCGACCACACGCCGTTCTACGCCGAGTCGGGTGGCCAGGTGGGCGACACCGGCGAGCTGCGCAACGCCACCTCGCGCATGCTGGTCGAGGACACGATCAAGGTGCAGGCCTCGGTCGTCGGCCATCACGGCCGGATCGTCGAGGGTGTGATTGCCGTCGGCGACGTGCTGCACGCCAAGGTCGATGCGGAACGCCGCGCCCGGACCGTGCGCAATCACTCGTCGACGCACCTGATGCACAAGGCGCTGCGCGAGGTGCTGGGCGAGCACGTCCAGCAGAAGGGGTCGCTCGTGAACGCCGAGCGCACGCGCTTCGATTTCGCCCACGGCGCACCGCTGACGGACGATGAGATCGGCAAGGTGGAGGCGCTCGTCAACGCCGAGATCCTCGCCAACCACGCGACGCAGGCACGGGTGATGCCGATCGAGGAGGCGCAGCGCTCGGGGGCGATGATGCTCTTCGGCGAGAAATACGGCGAAGAGGTGCGGGTGCTCGACATCGGGAGCAGCCGCGAGCTCTGCGGCGGCACCCACGTGCAACGCACCGGCGACATCGGCCTCTTCAAGATCGTCGCCGAGAGCGGCGTCTCCGCCGGCGTGCGGCGTGTCGAGGCGGTCACCGGCGACAACGCGCTGGCGTATCTGCAGTCGCTCGAAGGCACGGTGCAGCGCCTCGCGAGCGCGCTCAAGTCGGCACCGGCGGAATTGCCGCAGCGGCTGTCGCAGGTGCTCGATCAGGTTCGGGCGCTCGAGCGCGAACTCGCGACGCTGAAGGGCCGGCTGGCGTCGTCGCAGGGGGACGAGCTCGTCGCCCAGGCGATCGACGTGGGCGGCCTGAAGGTGCTTGCCGCGCAATTGCCCGGCGCCGACGCGAAGGCACTGCGTGACACGCTCGACCGGCTGAAGGACAAGCTCAAGACCGCGGTGATCGTGCTCGCCGCCGTCGACGGCGACCGGGTGCAGCTCGCCGCCGGCGTCACGAGCGATTCGACCGCCAAGCTGAAGGCCGGCGAGCTCGTCAACTTCGTCGCGCAGCAGGTCGGCGGCAAGGGGGGCGGCAAGCCCGATCTCGCCATGGCGGGCGGCAGCGAGCCGGCCAAGCTCGGCGCGGCCTTGGCGTCGGTCGGGGGGTGGGTGCGGGACCGCGTCTGATCCGCCGTCGGGCGCGCCGTTGACCGAGTCGCACGGAACGCGCCGCTCAGGTTTGCCGGCGCTCTGCCGAAAACACGAATGCGCGCAGTGTGCGTGTTCAAAATCGGCCCCGACTTGTCCGTTGCCTCACGTTTTCGCATCGCCGCCCGTCTGTACAGAGCCGGGGTCGCGGCGTTGGCTCTGTTCGCCTGGAATGCGTGTGAAGCGCTGACGGACAGTCACGTTCTGTCGTTCAGTTTTACGCATACCGGCGTGGTGTCGACGGGAACTGTCGCGCTCGCCTCGACGATCTCGAACACGGTGACGACGACCGCGCCGACGATCAACATCCCGCAGTTCAGCACGACGCTCGGCCGGCTCACCAAGGTCACGGTGACCTTCACGACCACGACGGCGACGTACGGGGTGTCGCCGTCCGGCACGTTGACGCTCATCACGAATGCGACCGCCACCCGCACTCTGGCTTATTCGATCACCGCGAGTTCGACGACCGGCGCCAACTCGAATCAGCTCACCAACTCGGGGGCGTCGCTCGTCCAGGCGTTTCAGGGCAGTACGGCGCAGATCGGCGGTGCGCCCCTGGCGGCGTCGAGCGTCTACACGGCCACCGCAGACCTCGCCAATTTCACCGGCTCGGGCACCGTGCCGGCGGTGCTCACCGCGACCAACCTCCTGAGTGTCACCACCACGGCTTCGGTCCTGAACGGCGCCGGGCTGCAAGGCAGCGGTACGTACGCGGGCTCGGTCACCGTCGCCTACGACTACCTGCCTTACAACGTCACCGGTGTCGTCTACAACGATGCCGACCACAACGGCTTTCGCAGCGCCAGCGAGACCGGCACCGGGCTGACGCTCTACGCCAAGCTGATGAGCAGCACGACCGGGCCGGTGGTGCAGACGGCGACGGTCGATCCGAGCACCGGTGCCTACGCCTTCGCCACCGGGGGCGGCTCCTACCGAATCATCATCGACGACAACGCGACCACCTCCGACACCACCGCGCTCGTGCCGCCCGCCGGCTGGACCGCGACGCAGGCCCCCACGCTGACGCGGGACATCGTCGTCACGGCGGACCTGGCGAGTCAGGACTTCGGCCTCGTCCACGCGACCGGCGCCTCCGGGCGGCTCTTCGTCGACGACGGCTCCGGCTCCGGTACCGCCAACGACGGCATCCTGAACGGCAGCGAGCGCGGTCTGGCCGCGCATGCCGTGCAGGTTCTCGACGCGAGCAACAACGTGCTCGACACGGCGGTCTCGGCGGCCGACGGCAGCTACAGCCTCTTCATCCCCACCAGCGTGACCAACGGCGCCACGCTGCGCATCCTGCCCGTGGCCGATGCCGCGCAGCTGCGAACCGGCGCGACGGTCGGCACCACCGCCGGCACCTACTCCCCGGGCGCCAATACCGTGACTTTCGCGTTTTCGAACGCGACCGCCTACTCGGGCGTCAACTTCGGCAGCATTCCAGTGACCGCTCTCTCGGGCGCCGGTCTGCAATCGGGCCTGCCCGGAGCGGTGCTGCTCTACAGCCACCGCTTCACCGCGAAAACGGCCGGCAGCGTCACGTTCTCGACCAGCCACACCGGACCCGCCAATGTCGCCTGGACCGAAGTGATCTATCTGGACAGCAACGGCAACGGGGTCATCGATGCCGGCGAGCAGCCGGTCACGGGCGCGATCAGCATGACCGCCGGCCAGGTCGTGTTCCTGATCGTCAAGGTGTCGATCCCCGAAGCGTCGGCGCCGACCATGAGCCTGGGGACCGCCCTCAACGCGACGATGGCCCTCTCGAATTCGTCGATCTCTGCGAGCTATTCGTCGACGACGATCGACGTCGCCACGGTGCTCGCCCTCGATGGCAACGCCGCCTCGCTGGTGCTCGTGAAAACGGTGAGTGTCGACACCGTATCGCCCGGCGGTACGGTCGTCTACACCATCAATTTCTCGAACAAGGGCGAGACCGCGATCAGCAACCTCGTGATCACCGACCAGACTCCCGCCTATACCACGTTCGTCTCGTCCACCACGCCGACGACGCCCACGAGCCTGACGAGTGCCAGCACCACCGTGCCTTCCGTCGGCGCGGCGGGTGTCCTGCGTTGGACGTTCACAGGCAGCCTGGCACCGAACGGACAGGGCAGCGTGCAGTTCAGCGTCACGCTCTCGCCCTGATTCCGGCGGTAACCCGGCTTCAGGCCGCCGGCGCCCAGAACACCGCGAACCAGCCCTGCGCATCGGTCCAGTGCACCGGGGTGCCGAAACCGGCGCGCCCGAGCAGGTCGGTGAACGAGGCGATGGTGTATTTGCAGGAGTTTTCGGTGTGGATGCGCTCGCCGGCGGTAAATCGCCGCTGCGCACCCGGCCAGCGCACCGTCAGCGCCTCGCGGGCCTCGAGGTGCATCTCGACGCGCGACTCGGCCGCGTTCCAGAGGCCGACGTGGCGCCACTGCCGAGGATCGAAATCCGCGCCGATCAGCCGGTTGAGGTGACGCAGCAGATTGAGATTGAAGGCGCCGGTCACGCCGAGTGCATCGGCATAGGCCGCCTCCAGGATCGGCGCCGGCTTGACCAGATCGATGCCGATCAGCAGGCCGCCGCCGGCGCCGGTCTGCGAGCGCACGCGGCGCAGGAAGGCGCAAGCATCTTCCGGCGTGAAATTGCCGAGGCTCGAACCCGGGTAGAAGAAGACCGGCCGGCCGGCGAGCGCCTCGGCCGGCAGGTCGAGCGTGGCCGAGAAGTCGAGGCCGAGGCCCCAGACGTCGAGCTGCGGGTACTCGCGCTGCACCCTGCGCAGGGCATCGTGGAGGAAGTCCACCGAGATGTCGATCGCGACGTAGCGCTGCGGTTCGAGCAACGGGAAAAGCCGGGTCGCCTTCTCGCAATTGCCGGCCCCGAGGTCGATCAGCGTCGAACCGATGCCGATCCGCTGAGCCATCTGGGCGCCGTGCGCCGCGAAGATCGCCGCTTCGGTGCGCGTCGGGTAATACTCGGGCAACTCGGTGATGGCCTCGAACAGATGCGAGCCGAGGCGGTCGTAGAGGTACTTGGGCGAGGCCGAGGCCGCCTCGTTCGACAGCGCTGCGGCCGCGTCGGCGCGTCCCTTGCCGGGGTCGGCGGCGTGACGCTGGAGGAATCGAGGCGTGCGCGGTGGGTTCATGGCGGGTGTGGTGCAATCAAAGGCAGGCAGGACGGCGTGTCTCGCGCGCCAACCGCCCGAAACGGTTCGACCTTACCTCGACATCAGCAAGGACGGCAGGCCATGGGATCCGAGGCGCCAGGTAGGACAACGCGCCGGCAGGCGCTCGTCGCCCTCGGCGGTGTCGGGCTCGGGGCCGCGCCAGCCGTTCGGGCGGCGCACCAGTCTCAAACCTGGCCGGCCGAGAAGCCGACGCCCCCTTTCGACCTCACTGACCTCGGGGGCCGCGCCTGGTCGCTCACAGGCCTCAAGGGCGAGGTCGTGGCCCTGAATTTCTGGGCCACCTGGTGCGAGCCGTGCCGCACGGAGATGCCGTCGCTGCAGTCGTTGCAGGCGCGCCGGCGCCGCGAGGGCCTGTCGGTCCTGACCGTGAACTACAAGGAAGCGCCGGCCGATATCCGGCGTTTTCTCGATACCCGTTCCTTCGATCTGCCGGTGCTGCTCGACGCCGAAGGCGACACCGCCTCCGCCTGGACGCCGCGCGTCTTCCCCACCACCGTGCTGATCGATCGCGGCGGCGTTGCCCGCACGACGGTGATCGGCGCGCTCGACTGGGGCAGCGCCGAGGCGTCGGCCCTGCTGCGCCCGCTGCTCGCGCGCCGACCGGCATGAGCGACGTCGTCGTCCATCCCGCTCGAACCCGCCGGCGAGCCATGACAATCGCAGGCGCGGGTCGCGACGCCCGCAGCGGCCCGCGCCCGTCCCGCCCAGGAGACCCGACATGATTTCCCCTCCGGTCCAGATCGGCTTTTCGATCAACGAGATCCTCGCCCTCGCCACGCTCGCGACAGGCGCGTGCTGGGTCGTGTGGAAGCTGAAATCGCGGCGTGCCGTCCGCCCGCCCACGAGGAAGCCGATCTGGGTCAGCTTCGGCGCCGAGCTGTTCGTGGTCGTTGCGCTGATGTTCACGTGCCGGATCGCCGTCGCCGACTGGCCGAAGGTGCCGTCGGGGTCGATGGAGCCGACCTTGCGGGTCGGCGACTACCTGCTCGTCAACCACCTCGCCTACGGACCACGGCTGCCGTTCACCAACACCGCCATCGAGATGGGCCAGCCGCAGCGCGGCGACGTGGTCGTGTTCCGCTACCCTCTCAACGTGTCGGAGTTCTATGTCAAGCGGCTCGTCGGACTCTCCGGCGACGTCGTCCGGTTCGAGGACGGCAAGGTCAGCGTCAACGCGGCGCCGTTCAGCGTCGAAGTGGTGAGCGAGGGAACCGGGCTCGGCGTCAAGCCGGAGGACCGCGGCCAGTGGCTGATGAACGAGACGGTCGGCGGCAAGAGCCGGACCGTCAAGGTCAACCCGTTCGTCATGGGCCGCGAAGCGCCGAGCGGCATGGGCGCGCAGTGCGTCGTCGAGCGCCCGGGTGCGTGGCAGTGCACGGTGCCGGCGGGCGAGTACCTGATGATGGGCGACAACCGCGACAACTCCGCCGATTCACGCGTCTGGGGCTTCCTGCCGAAGGCCGAGGTGTACGGGAAAGCGGTACGCGTGCTGTTCAATTTCAACGACATGTCGCGGGCGCTGAAGGCGTTGTGAGGCTGCGTCGATCACTGTCTCGCGAGGGTCGTTGTCATGGCTGAGCGGCAGGACCTGTCGGGCAAGCACCTCGTGCTCGGGCTGTCGGGCGGGATCGCCTGCTACAAATCGGCGGAGCTGACGCGGCTGCTCGTCAAGGCCGGCGCGACGGTGCAGGTCGTGATGACGGAGGCGGCCACCCGGTTCATCACGCCGGTGACGCTGCAGGCGCTGTCGAACCGGCCGGTCGCGACCAGCCAGTGGGATGCGCGCGAGCCGAACAACATGGCGCACATCAACCTCGCGCGCGAGGCCGATGCGATCCTCGTCGCGCCGGCGAGCGCCGATTTCATCGCGCGGCTGGCGCAGGGCCGCGCCGACGAGCTGCTCGGCCTCCTCTGCCTGGCGCGGCCGATCGCTCGCTGCCCGCTGCTCGTCGCCCCGGCGATGAACCGCGAGATGTGGGCGCATCCGGCAACGCGGCGGAACTGCGCCCAGCTGCAGGCCGACGGCGCCGAGGTGCTCGGCCCGGGCAACGGCGAGCAGGCGTGCGGCGAGACCGGTGACGGGCGGATGCTCGAAGCGGCCGAGCTGCTCGAGGAACTGGTCGCGTTCTTCCAGCCGAAGCGGCTTGCCGGCCGGCGGGTGCTGATCACCGCCGGGCCCACGTTCGAGCCGATCGACCCGGTGCGCGGCATCACCAACCGGTCGAGCGGCAAGATGGGCTTCGCGGTCGCGCGGGCCGCGGCCGAGGCCGGCGCCGAGGTCACGCTGGTCGCCGGGCCGGTGCATCAGCCGACCCCGCGCGGCGTGCGTCGCGTCGATGTCGGCACCGCCCGGGAAATGTGCGACGCGGTGCTCGGCATCGCGTCCCGCCAGGACGTCTTCATCGCGACCGCCGCCGTCGCCGACTGGCGTCCTGCGCACCCGGCCGAACGAAAGATCAAGAAGACCGGCGACCGATCGGCCCCCGACGTCGAGTTGATCGAGAACCCCGACATCCTGGCGGCCGTCGCACGCCTTCCGCGCGGCCCGTACTGCGTCGGCTTCGCCGCGGAGACCCACGACCTGCTCGAGCACGCCCGCGCCAAGATCGAGCGCAAGGGCGTGCCCTTGATCGTCGCCAACCTCGGGCCCGCGACCTTCGGCCGGGACGACAACGCGGCGACGCTCGTCGACGCTGCCGGCCACGTCGAGCTGCCGCGGGCCGACAAGCTCACGCTGGCGCGCCGGCTCGTCGACGAGATCGCGGGCCGCTTGCCGCGAGCCGGCGGGGCATCGCCATGAACGTCATCGACCTG
>CAZZWY010000194.1:0-7538 GCA_964657785.1 uncultured Acetobacteraceae bacterium | reverse complement strand
ACGGTATCGGCCGGTACGTCGGCCTGCGCCACATCGACCTCGCCGGCGACGGCGAGCCGAGCGAATTCCTGCACCTGGAATATGCCGACAAGGCGACGCTCTACGTGCCGGTCGCGCAACTCCACCTGATCGCCCGCTACACCGGCGTCAGCGCCGAGGAAGCGCCGCTGCACCGGCTCGGCTCGGGCCAGTGGGACAAGGCCAAGCGCAAGGCGGCCGAGCAGGTGCGCGACACCGCCGCCGAGTTGCTCAACCTCTACGCCCGCCGCGCCGCCCGCGAGGGCTACGCCTTCCGCTTCCAGCCGCACGACTACGAGGCCTTCGCGGCGAGCTTCGGCTTTGAGGAAACGCCCGACCAGCAGGCCGCGATCCACGCGGTGATCCAGGACATGGTCTCGCCGCAGCCGATGGACCGCCTCGTCTGCGGCGACGTCGGCTTCGGCAAGACCGAGGTGGCGCTGCGCGCGGCGTTCGTCGCGGTGACCGGCGGCAAGCAGGTCGCGATCCTCGCGCCGACGACGCTGCTCGCCGAGCAGCACTACCAGTCGATCTCGGACCGCTTCGGCAAGTGGCCCGTGAAGGTCGCCGAGATCTCGCGCTTCCGGTCGAGCAAGGAGGTCAAGCAGACGCTCGAAGGGCTCGCGGACGGCACCGTCGACATCGTCGTCGGCACCCATGCGCTCATCTCCGACAAGGTGAAGTTCAAGCGCCTGGGCCTGCTCGTGATCGACGAGGAACACCGCTTCGGCGTGCGCCACAAGGAAGCGATCAAGGCGATGCGCGCCGAGGTCGACGTGCTGACGCTGACCGCGACACCGATCCCGAGAACCTTGGGAATGGCGCTCGAAGGCCTGCGCGACCTGAGCGTCATCGCGACCGCGCCGCAGCGGCGGCTCTCGATCAAGACCTTCGTCCGCACCGAGACGAGCGGCACGATCCGCGAGGCCGTGCTGCGCGAACTGAAGCGCGGCGGCCAGGTCTACTTCCTGCACAACGAGGTCGACACCATCATCGCGCGCCGCGACAAGCTGCAGGAGCTGATCCCCGAGGCGCGCATCGCCATCGCCCACGGCCAGATGCCCGAGCGCGAGCTCGAATCGGTGATGCGCGACTTCGTCGCCCAGCGCCACAACCTGCTGCTCTGCTCGACGATCATCGAGACCGGCATCGACGTGCCGAGCGCCAACACCATCGTGATGAGCCGCGCCGACAAGTTCGTCCTGGCGCAATTGCACCAGCTCCGCGGCCGCGTCGGCCGCTCGCACCACCAGGCCTACGCCTACCTGCTGGTGCCCGACGTCGAGGGGCTGACCAAGCAGGCGGCGCAGCGGCTCGACGCGATCCAGAACATGGAGGAACTCGGCGCCGGCTTCTACCTCGCGATGCACGACCTCGAGATCCGCGGCGCCGGCGAAGTGCTCGGCGACCACCAGAGCGGCAACATGATGGAGGTCGGCTTCCAGCTCTACAACGAGATGCTCGCCGAGGCCGTGCGGTCGCTCAAGGCCGGCAAGGAACCCGACCTGCTCTCGCCGCTGTCGGCCACGACCGAGATCAACCTGCATGCGCCCGCCCTGCTGCCCGACTCGTACTGCGGCGACGTGCACACCCGGCTCTCGCTCTACAAGCGCCTCGCGACCGCGTCGAAGACCTCGCAGATCGACGCGATGCTCGAGGAGATCACCGACCGCTTCGGCAAGCTGCCGCCGCAGGGGCAGACGCTCTTCGACGTGCACCGCCTGCGGGTGCTGGCCAAGCCCTACGGCGTCACCAAGATCGACGCCGCACCTAGCCTGATGGTGATCAGCTTCCGTCCCAACCCGCCGGTCGACGCGATGAAGATCATCGAGCTGGTGCAGAAGAACCGCCACATCAAGCTCGCCGGCAACGACAAGCTGCGCATCGAGCGCGAGACCCCCGAGCCCAAGGACCGCGCGCAGACGATCCGCGATGTGCTGCGGGCGCTGGGGGTGCCGAAGGAGACGGAAATCGTCGCATGATGCCTTCTCGCAAGGAAGGTTCGAGGTCGCACATTCGCACGTACGACGGCATCGAGCTGCTCCGGTTCTTCACCGCCGTTGCGGTCCTGGTCTTCCACTACCAGCACTTGTACAACGACAGCGGCATCGGTCTGGACGTCACGCAGCAGCCGTTCTATTCAGTGCTGGAGCCGGTCTATCACTACGGCTACTTCGGCGTGCAGATCTTCTGGTGCATCAGCGGCTTCATCTTCTTCGCACGCTACGGCCGCTCTGTCGGCAGCGGTGAGGAATCGATACGGTCGTTCGCCCTGGCGCGCTTCTCACGGCTGTACCCGCTTCACCTGCTCACCTTGCTGGCCGTCGCCGCGATGCAATGGGTCTACGTCGGGCGCCACGGCAGCGGCTTCGTCTACCAGAACAACGATCCCGGCCATTTCCTCGCGCAGCTTGCCATGGCCGGAAGCTGGCAGCTCGCTTCGGGCCCCGGGACCTACTCGTTCAACGGGCCGTTCTGGAGCGTGTCCCTCGAGATCCTCGCCTACGCGGTGTTCTTCGCAGTGACCCGGTTCTTCGGCGCTTCACTCAGGACCGTCCTGTCAACGCTCGTCGTCGTCGTCGCCCTCGACACGTTCGGCCGTCACCATCCGGTCTTTACCTGCATTGTCTATTTCTATATCGGTGCGGGTGTCTTCAAGTTGTCGGACGCGCTTGCAACGGCGCGAGCCCGGACCGCTGCGGTCGCGCTCGCACTTGCCGTCATGGTCGCCGCCGCCGTGACGACGTCCCTGAGCAAGCTCCCGGCATCGGTCGCGACCCTCGCGATCGCCCCGGCGGCGCTGATCGTGTCGGCGATGGTGCGCCGGGGACGCGCGACGCGTTTCGGAGATTTCGCTATGGTGCTTGGCAACACCACCTACGCCAGCTACCTGCTGCACTTTCCGCTGCAACTGCTTTGCGTGCTGATCCTCGAGCAGGCGGGCATCGAACGTCCGCTCGGGTCGGCATGGTTCTTCGTCGGATACGTCGTCATCACCTTCCTGCTGGCAATGCTCTGTCATCGATTCATCGAGTGGCCGGCTCAGCAGTGGTTGCGCCTGCGGTATGGGCGGCCTCGGCCAGTGGGGAGAATCGTTTAATCGGTCACGACGCTCGTCGGCCTGCGATGGACCCCGCTTCGTCGTCCGCGAACGCCGTTCGCCGCAGCCCGGTCTCGTTCAACGCTGCGCGCCGCGTCTGATCGGCTCGGCGTTGCCAGGCCGCCACCCTTTCGCTAGCATTTCGAGGCGCGTACGGAGGTCAGATGTCGGCGCTCATGATCGAGAATCTGCCTGAATCGGTGATGCTGGACCTGGAGGCGCGGGCCCGGGCAAACCACCGTTCGGTCGCCGATGACCGATTCCGGTGATGGCGACGATCCCGCCGCCTGCTGATGTTCCTCGTCGACACCGACGTCTTCAGCGAATTGGTCAAACCGCGGCCAAACCGAGCGGTGTGCGATCGCCGGCGCGGCGCTGCCGAGGGCTCGCCATTCGTCTCGGAGATGACACCTTACGAGTGGCGCGTCGGCGCGCTGATCCGGTCGAATCCGGCCCGCTCTGGGCTGGCACACAGGCACTGATGCAGCCGATCCCGCAAGGCCTGGCGGTCGCCGAGGCCGGCTGAGGGCCTGAGCGCGATGACCGACCCGATCCTCCTCGACCTCCCGACCCGCGTCGACACCGAGCGCCTCGTGCTGCGCCCGCCGCGGGCCGGCGACGGGCCGGCGCTGTTCGAGGCGATCGTCGAGTCGCTGCCCGAGCTTCGCCGCTTCCTCGCCTCGCTGCCGTGGGTGGGCGGCCCGCAGAGCATCGACGCCTCCGAATCGTTCTGCCGCAACGCGGAGGCGAACTTCCTGGCACGCAAGGACCTGCCCTTCCTGCTCTTCGAGAAGGCGAGCGGGCAGATCGTCGGCGCGACCGGCCTGCACCGCATGGATTGGTCGACGGTGAAGGCCGAGGTCGGCTACTGGGGACGGGTCTCGACGGCAGGACGGGGCTACATCGGCGAGGCCGTGCGGGCATTGACCGCCTACGCCTTCGACCACCTGGCCGCCGCCCGGGTCGAGCTCATCACCGACGAGGACAACGCGGCCTCGCGCCGGGTCGCCGAGCGTTGCGGCTTCGTGCTCGAGGGCGTGCTGCGCCACGAGCGGCGCGCCGCGGACGGCAGCTTGCGCAACACCTGCGTCTATGCGCGCCTGCCGCCGGCGGCGCCTCCCCTCACTGGCAAGTGAAGCTCGCCGCCAGCTCGAGGCTGCCCGACCCGTTGTAACGGGCCACCTTGGGGTAGGCGCAGAGCGGCCGGCTGCGATCCGATGCCCAGCTCGCCGGCACGCTCGCGTTGACCGCGGCGGCGTTGCCGGGGCCACGGGCGGTCGCGACGATGGCGCCCGGCGCCTGCCCCTGCTCGACCCAGGCGACGAGCGGGGTCAGCATGTCGAACTGGTCGGTCGCCGGGCCGTCGGAGCAATGCGTCATGCCGGGGACGCGGTAGAAGCGGGCGAAGTTGCCGGCATCGCCACCGTTGGCCGCGCGCAGCGCCTCGAACCAGGCGGTGGTGTCGTCGCTCGAGAAGATGGGGTCGCTGGTGCCGTGGTAGAGCATGATCTTGGCGCCACGGTTCTTGAGCGCCGACAGGTCGCTCGGGTGCGGCGGCGTCATGAACGAGAGCGCGTTCTCGGTGTAGGTCGCGTCGGTCGCCTGGATCTTCGCGAGCATCGAATCGACGGTGGCGGTGGCCGCGAAGCTCGGGCCGTTGAAGGTCGCGGCGTTCTCGGGCGGCACCTGCCAAATCAGGCCGACCGCGCCCGAGTCGAGCACCGGCGGCGAGGTCCAGTTCCAGAACGCGGTGTTGCCGCTGCCGATGCCGGCATCAAAGGGCCAGCTCGCATAGAACTTCGTCCCCGCGCTGGTTGTAAAACCGCTGAAGCGCTTGCCGATGACGGCCTTTTGCGCGGCCGAGAGGCAGCTGCCGTCGCGGGCGCCGGTGCAGGTCGGCACGTCGCGGTCGAGGCTGAACGCAGCCTGGCAGGCGGCGGTGTCCTGGACCAGGCCGTCGGTGGCGCCGTCGAGCGCGTCGCAGCGCCCGAGCACGGCGTTCGCGACGAGCGCCTTTTCGGTCGCCGTGAAGCCGGTCGAGGCGTCCGCCGGATTGCTCGCGACCGATTGATAGCCCTGGTACGCCGCGATGTTCGCGATCGCTGCGAGCGGCAGGCGAAAGCCCGGATCGCCGGCGAGAAAGCCGTCGTACTGGTCGGCGTAGCGCGCTGCGGCGACGAGCGTGTGGCGGCCGCCGTTCGAACAGCCGCCGAAGTAGGAGCGGTCCGGGCCCTTGCCGTAGGCGGTCGCGATCGCCGCCTTCGCCATCGGCGTCAGCTTGCCGACCGCCTGGTAGCCGTAGTCGAGGCGCGCCTGCGGGTCGATGCCGAAGGCCGGGCCGAGGGCGCCGCTGTGGCCGGCGTCGGAGCTGATGACGGCGAAGCCGAGCGCGAGCGCGTTCGTGAGGCCAGGGCCGCCGTTGACCGCGCCGGTGGCGGTCACGACGCTGCCGTCGATGCCGCCGTTGGCCTGGTAGAAGAAGCGGCCGTTCCAGGCGTTGGGCAGGCGCAGCTCGAAGCCAATCGCGTAGGGGCGGCCGTCGACCGGGCTCGTCCGCGGGAACATCGAGCCGGTGACCTGGCAATGCGCCGGCACCGGCTGGCCGGCGACGCTCAGCACGCCGGCGGCGATCGGGTTGGCGGCGGTGATCGTCGTGTTCGGAAAGACGATCCTGGCGGCGAGGTCGGTGCAGCTCGCAAGCGTTGCGCCGGTCGCGGCGGCGAGCTGCGGCAGCGGCGCGGGCGGCCGCACGTCGGTCCCTCCGCACCCGCCCAGGCCCGCCAGCAGGCCGGTCGCGATCCATCGGTGGTGTGCAGGTCGAGCGGTCATGGAAGCCTTCGGTGGTTCGCGGTCCGCGAACGCCGCGGGTCGCCGTGGACCGATGAGACTAGGAAGCGGCTCGTCGGCCGTCATCAGCGCTTTCCCTCGCAGGCAACGTTTCGTCGCACGTCTCGGCGAAGCACCGGGCCGCGCCGATGGATGACCGACAATCGCCGCCCTGCCCTGCTCCGCCCGCCCCCATGCCCGACACTTTCCCGAGCACGCCGCCCGGCGACGGCCTGGTCGTCCGCGGCTTCGCCCCGCCGCTGCGCCTGGCCGATTTCGGTCTTGCGGCCTTCGACATGGACTCGACGCTGATCGACATCGAGTGCATCGACGAGATCGCGGATGTGGCCGGCAGGAAGGCCGAGGTCGCCGCGATCACCGAGGCGGCGATGCGCGGCGAGATCGTCGACTTCCGCGACAGCCTCCGGCGGCGGCTGGCGCTGCTGCGGGGCGTTCCGCAGACCGCGCTCGAGCAGGTCCTGACCGAGCGGCTGCACCTCAACCCGGGCGTCGAGCGCTTCGTCGCCGCCTGCCGCGGCGCGGGCATGAAGACGCTGCTCGTCTCGGGCGGCTTCACCTACTTCAGCGACCGCGTCCGCGAGCGGCTGGGCATCGACTTCGCCCGCGCGAACGTGCTCGAGATCGTCGACGGCCGCTTGACCGGAGCGCTCGTGGCCCAACCCTGGGGCGACGTCGTCGACGGCGCCGAAAAGCGCCGCCTGCTGCTCGAGACCTGCGAACGGCTCGGTATCGCTCCTGGACAGTCGATCGCCGTCGGCGACGGCGCCAACGACCTGCCGATGATGGCGGCGGCGGGTCTCAGCATCGCCTTTCACGCCAAGCCGGCGGTGCGCGAGCAGGCGATGGTGTCGATCACGCGGGGCGGGCTCGACCGGGCGCTCGAGGTGCTGGACGGCTGACTGGACATCGACAGCGAACGAGTGGGGGAAGGCGAGCGCGGCGCTGACCGCCTGCTCGAATGAATCTCGCCCTGACGCGACGCGCGCCACGGCTTATCCTGTGGCGCATCGGGCGGATGGCCGCCCACCGCAGGAGCCCGCAATGGCCGCATCCACCCCCCGCCACGTCATTCCCGGCAGCGACCGCCAGCCGCTCGCCGGGGCCACCGCGATCGGGCCGGTCCGCCCGGACGAACGCATCGAAGTCACGCTTCGCCTGCGACCGAAAGCCCCGCTCGCGGCGACGCTCGTCGAGGCGGCGCCGGCGCAGCGCCGCTATCTGAGCCGAGAGGAGTTCGCGGCGGCGCACGGCGCGAGCACCGGCGACATCGACAAGGTGCGTGAGTTCGCGAGCGCGCACGGCCTGGCCGTCGTCGCCGCGGACGAAGGGCGGCGCAGCGTCGTGCTCTCCGGCGAAGCGAAGTCGATGACCGCCGCCTTCGCGGTCGAGCTGCACGAGTACTCCCACGACGGCGGCACCTACCGCGGCCGCGTCGGGCCGGTCTCGGTGCCGGCCTCGCTCGGCGGCGTCGTCGAAGGCGTCTTCGGCCTCGACAACCGCCCGGCCGCCCGACCGCACTTCCAGATCCGACCGCCCACCCAAGACCTGGCGGCGGCCGCCGCCGCCTCGTTCA
>CAZZWY010000193.1:0-7560 GCA_964657785.1 uncultured Acetobacteraceae bacterium | reverse complement strand
CGACCTCGGCGACATGCTGGTGCAGGCCGGTTTCGCCGATCCGGTGATGGACCAGGAGACGCTGGATCTCCGTTACGAAAGCCCGAAGGCTCTGCTCGCGGAGCTCCGCACGCTCGGCGGCAACACCGCGCCGGACCGCCTCAAGGGGCTGCGCACGCCGCGCTGGTTACGCCGCCTCGAAAGCGAGCTCGACGCCCTGCGTGGCGCCGACGGAAAGATCGGCCTGAGCGTCGAAGTGGCCTATGGGCACGCCTTCAAGGCCGGTCCACGCATGCAACCCGGTGCACCGACCGTCGTGTCGCTCGACGACATGCGCGCGCTGGTGCGCCAGCGCCACGCAGGCCGCCCCGAAAACGGCGGACGGTGAGCTAGACTTGGCTGTTGCGGCGCATCGATTCGCGCAGCGGCTCGGCGAAGGCCGCTTCAACTTCGGCAAGGTGGTCAGCACGAATGTCAGCAACCCTTTTTCATGCGTCGATGGCTCGCTTGCCCGGTGTCTCGCGCCTGCGCTTCGGCCATGAGATCGCGTCCGAGGATGCGGCGAGCGGCGAATGGTCGGCGGAGTGGTTGCTGAAGCGGAATTGTTCGATCGGGCCACGTCAGATGCTGGTGTGCTTCGGGTCGCTCTGCGTCGTCTCCCTCGGGATCGGCACGATGTTCTGGCTCCAGGGCGCACCGCTCGTGATGCCCTTTGCCGGACTGGAACTCCTGGCAGTGGCCGCGGCGCTGTTGATCTACGCGCGCCACGCCACCGACCGCGAAGCGATTCACTTGCGCTCGGGCAGCCTGGTCGTCGAACACGCATCCGGTCGGCACGTGGAACGGGTCGAGTTCGCGCCGGCCTGGGTCCGCGTAGAGCCGGAGCACGGTGACCGATCGCTGGTCGAGCTGTCGGGGCAGGGCCAGCGCATCAGCGTCGGGCGGTTCGTGCGGCCGGAGCTTCGCCGCCAGCTTGCCGACGAGTTGCGCTGGGCGCTGCGCCGTTGGCAAGGGGCCGTCCGGGCCGAACCTCGCGCCCAGGATACGGCCGCCGGGGAGGTGGGAGCGCCCGGGCCGTCCGCGCGCGGCCACTGAACACATGTCGGAACCCGCCGGGCGGAAAAGACGCCCTGGCACACGGAAGTGACGAGACCATGACGACGAAGGCAAGGGGACGCGGGTGGGGCGAGTGGGCGGGGACGCCGGGTTGGCGCCTGCGGCTCGGGCAGGCGAGCCTCGCGATCGGTGCCTGGCTGGCCGCGGGCGCCGCCCGGGCCGTCAACAACCTGCCCGGCGGCCCCGGCGTGAACCAGATCGACCTGCCGCCGCCGGTGACCGAGATCGCCGCCGACCAGCGCTGGCTGCACTACTTCATGCTGTGGATCTGCACCGCGATCTTCATCGGCGTGTTCGGCGTGATGTTCTATTCGATCTTCAAGCACCGCAAGTCGCGCGGTGCGAAGGCGGCGAACTTCCACGAGAGCACCACCGTCGAGATCATCTGGACGATCGTGCCCTTCGTGATCGTGATCGGCATGGCGCTGCCGGCGACCAAGGTCGTCGTCGCGATGAAGGACACGAGCGCCGCCGACCTGACGATCAAGGCGACCGGCCTGCAGTGGAAGTGGGGCTATGACTACCTGAAGGGCGAAGGCGAGGGCATCGGCTTCGTCTCGACACTCGACATGGCCCAGCGCCAGCAATCCGACACGGGCAACCCGGCTCCGGTCGACGATTACCTGCTGAAGGTCGACAACCCGCTCGTTGTGCCCGTGGACAAGAAGGTGCGCGTCATCACCACGGCCGCGGACGTGATCCATTCCTGGGGCGTGCCTTCTTTCGGCGTCAAGCAGGACGCGATCCCCGGCTTCGTGCGCGACACCTGGTTTCGAGCGAACAAGGTCGGCGACTACTACGGTCAGTGCGTCGAGCTGTGCGGCAAGGAGCACGCCTTCATGCCGATCCATGTCGTCGTGCTCTCGGGCCCCGACTACACGAAATGGGTCGACGGCAAGAAGAAGGAGGTGCTGGCTCTTGCCGACGACCCGGCGAAGGTCTGGGCGCTGCCCGACCTGATCGCCCGCGGCGAGAAGGTCTATCTCGGCAACTGCGCGGCCTGCCACCAGGCCAACGGCAAGGGCGGCGGCCCGGTCAAGCCGCTCGACGGCTCGGCGGTGGTGCTGAGCGCCGACAAGGGCCAGCAGATCCACACCGTGCTCGAAGGCCGCGCGAACGGCGCGATGCCGTCGTGGAAGCAGCTCTCCGACACCGAGATCGCCGCGGTGATCACCTACACGAAGAACAACTGGTCGAACAAGACCGGGCAGATCGTCCAGCCGGCGGAGATCGCGACGGTGCGCGGCGGCAAGGAACTCGCACCGGCCACGACGTCGATGGCGCCACCCGAGCCTGCCGACGTGCGGCTCGCCAGCGCCCGCCCAGCAAATTCAGGAGTCACGCGATGAGTGCAGTCATTCACCCGCACGGTTTGGGCGACCATGGCCCGCTCGGGGGTCATCCCCACGACGAGGCCCACGACCACCCGCACGGCTGGCGCCGTTGGCTGTTCGCGACGAACCACAAGGACATCGGCACGATGTACCTGTTGTTCTCGTTCACGATGCTGATGGTCGGCGGCGTGCTCGCGCTCGCGATCCGGGCCGAGTTGTTCCAGCCCGGCCTGCAGTTCGTCAACCCGCAGATGTTCAACCAGTTCACCACGATGCACGGCCTCATCATGGTGTTCGGCGCGATCATGCCGGCCTTCGTCGGCTTCGCGAACTGGATGATCCCGCTGCAGATCGGCGCGGCCGACATGGCGTTCGCGCGCATGAACAACTTCAGCTTCTGGCTGCTCATCCCGGCGGCCCTGATGCTCGTGGGCTCGTTCTTCATGCCCGGCGGCGCGCCGGCCGCGGGCTGGACGCTCTACGCGCCGCTCACGCTGCAGATGGGCCCGTCGATGGACGCCGGCATCTTCGCGATGCACATCATGGGCGCCTCGTCGATCATGGGCTCGATCAACATCGTCGTCACCGTGCTCAACATGCGCGCGCCGGGCATGACGCTGATGAAGATGCCGCTTTTCTGCTGGACCTGGCTGATCACGGCCTACCTGCTGATCGCGGTGATGCCGGTGCTCGCGGGCGCGATCACGATGACCTTGACCGACCGCCACTTCGGCACGTCGTTCTTCAACCCGGCCGGCGGCGGCGACCCGGTGATGTACCAGCACATCTTCTGGTTCTTCGGCCACCCGGAGGTCTACATCATGATCCTGCCGGCGTTCGGGATCGTCAGCGCGATCATTCCGGCCTTCGCCAGGAAGCGCCTCTTCGGTTACACGTCGATGGTGTATGCGACGTCCTCGATCGCGATCCTCTCGTTCATCGTCTGGGCGCACCACATGTTCACGACCGGCATGCCGGTCACGGGCCAGCTCTTCTTCATGTACGCGACGATGCTGATCGCGGTGCCGACGGGCGTGAAGATCTTCAACTGGGTGGCGACGATGTGGCGCGGCTCGATGACCTTCGAGACGCCGATGCTGTTCGCGGTCGGCTTCCTGTTCGTGTTCTCGATGGGCGGCTTCACCGGCCTCATCCTCGCGATGGCGCCGGTCGACATCCAGCTGCAGGACACCTACTACGTCGTTGCCCACTTCCATTACGTGCTCGTCGCCGGCTCGCTCTACGCGATGTTCGCCGGCTTCTACTACTGGGCGCCGAAGTGGACCGGCGTGATGTACAACGAGACGCGCGGCAAGTGGCACTTCTGGCTCTCGCTGGTGTTCTTCAACGTCACCTTCTTCCCGATGCACTTCCTGGGCTTGGCCGGCATGCCGCGCCGCTATGCCGACTACCCGATGCAATTCGCCGACTTCAACATGATCGCGTCGATCGGTGCGTTCGGCTTCGGCCTCACGCAGGTGTGGTTCTTCCTCTTCATCGTCGTGCCGTGCATGCGCGGCAAGGGCCAGCCCGCGCCGCAGCAGCCGTGGGAAGGTGCCGAGGGGCTGGAGTGGGAAGTGCCGTCGCCGGCGCCGTTCCATACCTTCGAGACGCCGCCGAAGCTCGACGCGTCGGCGACGCGAATCCTCGCCTGAGTGCCGTGAGCCTGAACGTGTTGGCGCTGCGGTGGCCGTCATGACACCGGAGCAGAAGAAGAGCAACCTTCGCCTCGGGCTGACGCTCGCGACGATCGCCATTGCGATCTTCGTCGGGTTCATCCTGAAGAGCGTGTGGCTCGCGGGTCATTGACCATGGCCGCGTCGGATTCGAAGCTGCCCGCCGGTCACGAAGCGGCGATGCGCCGCGACAACTGGCGGATGAGCACCAAGCTCGGCGTCGTCGTCGCGCTCATGTTCCTCTTCGGTTATGCACTCGTGCCGGTCTACAAGACGATCTGCACCGCGCTCGGGATCAACGTCCTGTCGCTCGGCGAATCCGATGTGCAGGGCGGCGCGGCCCGCGGCGGCCCGCGCAACACCCAGATCGACACGAGCCGCACGATCACCATTGAATTCGATGCGAACTCGCACGGGCCTTGGGAATTCAAGGCCGAGAAGCGCTCGGTCGACGTGCATCCGGGCGAGATCACCACGGTGATGTACGACTTCAAGAACGTGCAGAACCGGACGATGGCCGCCCAGGCGATCCCGAGCTACGCGCCGATGCAGGCGATGCCGTACTTCAACAAGCTCGAGTGTTTCTGCTTCAACGAGTACACGCTCAAAGCCGGCGAATCCAAGCGCTGGCCGGTCGTCTTCGTGATCGACCCGAAGCTCTCGAAGGACGTGAAGACGATCACCTTGTCGTATACGTTCTTCGAGGTCGGCGGCAAGGTTCCCCCCGAGCCGACGCCGGGAATCGCCAAAGCGATGGTCGCGCTGCCCGGCAGCGGCGCGCCGTCCTGAAGTGCGTCATGGCCGACGAGTTGAGAGACGCCGTGCGCCGCAGGGGCTCCTTCCTGCAAGCCGTGCGCGCGGTCGCCTGGTCGTTCTTCGGCGTTCGCAAGGCAGCCGACTACGAACGTGACGTCGGCGGTTTGAACCCGGTGCATGTCGTCATCGCCGGGGTGGTCGGCGCGGTGCTGTTCGTCGTGCTGCTGCTGGTGGTGGTGAACTGGGTGGTCGGCAGCGGTGTCGCGGCGTGACCGGGTAATCGAACGCCCACGAAAACATTTGACAACGAGCTTCAGGAGCAATCATGTCGGCAGCCGTTCCACAGGGGCAGACGCCCTACTACTACGTTCCCGCGCCATCGCGGCATCCGGTGCTGGCGGCGATCGGCCTGCTGTTCGTGATCTTCGGGGCCGGGCAGTGGATCAACGGTGCGAGCTGGGGCGCCTACGCGCTGTTGTTCGGTCTGGTCCTGTGGGCCTTCGTGCTGCAGCAATGGTTCCGCGAGGCGATCGGCGAGAGCGAAGGCGGCCTCTACAGCGACCGGATCGATGTCTCCTTCCGCTGGAGCATGAGCTGGTTCATCTTTTCGGAGGTGATGTTCTTCGGTGCGTTCTTCGGCGCGCTGTTCTGGACGCGTCTGCACGCGCTGCCGAACCTCGGCAGCCTCGACAACGCGGTGCTGTGGCCCGATTTTCGGGCGGTCTGGCCGAGCGCCGGGGCGGGCTTCACCGGATCGCCCGCGAACACCGTCGAGCCGTTCGGGACGATGGGCCCGTGGCCGCTGCCGACGATCAACACCATGCTGCTGCTCACCTCGGGCGTGACGCTCACGATCGCCCACCATGCGCTGATCGCCGCCCACCGCACTCGTGCGATCTTCTTCATGTGGATCACGGTGCTGCTCGGCATCACCTTCCTGTGCGTCCAGGGCTACGAGTACTCGCATGCGTACAGCGAGCTCAACCTGAAGCTCAGCTCCGGCGCGTACGGATCGACCTTTTTCATGCTGACCGGGTTTCACGGCTTTCACGTGTTCGTCGGCATGCTGATGCTGCTCTTCATCACGATCCGGCTGATGAAGGGCCATTTCACGCCGCAGCGCCACTTCGGCTTCGAGGGCGCGGCCTGGTACTGGCACTTCGTCGACGTCGTCTGGCTCGGGCTCTACATCGTCGTGTACTGGCTGTGAGGGAGGTGACGGTCCACGGCGCGGCGCCGACATCCCCCGCGTAATGCAGATCCGGCCGTTCGCGGACGCCGACGAGCCGGCGCTGGTGGCCCTCTGGCAGGTCTGCGGATTGATACGCGACTGGAACGATCCGCGTCTCGACATCGCCCGCAAGCGCGGCGTCCAGCCCGAACTCTTCCTGGTCGGCGCCGTGGGCGACCAGCTCGTCGCGTCGGCGATGGGCGGCTACGACGGGCACCGCGGCTGGGTGAACTACCTCGCCGTGGATCCAGCGCATCGGCACCTGGGTTACGCGGCGCGGTTGATGACACGGCTCGAGACGCTGCTGACCGATTGCGGCTGCCCGAAGCTCAACCTGCAGGTGCGCACGTCCAACGCCGAGGCCGTCGCCTTTTACCGACGGCTCGGCTACGTGCAGGACGAGGCGGTGAGCTTCGGTCAACGCCTGATCGTCGACGGGCCGGTGCGCTGATCTCCCCGCTCACTTGCCGATCGGCACGCCTGTCGGGTGAATCCAGCCCGCCCAGTAGCTGAGCAGGATGCAGACGAACAGCAGCACCGAGAGCCCGACCCGCAGCGCGAGGGCGCGCATCATGTTGCCGCTGCGTGATTTGCCGTCACCGCCGCGCAGCATCAACACGCCGGCCAGGCCGAGGGCGCCAAGGATGGCGGCGAACGCGAGCACGATCACATACGTCATGCGGTGCGATTATCGGCCGTGGTTGTCGCTGCCGGCTGGCGCATGACGCGCCTGCGTGACCGCAAAGGGGTGCTGCTCGCCGCGGCGCTGCTCGGCGTCGCCCTGACCGCCAACCTCGGGGCCTGGCAGCTCCGCCGTGCGGCGCAGAAAACCGCGCTCCAGGCGGCGCTCGACTCCCGCGGCGACCTTCCCGAGCTCGGGCCCGCCGACCTGGTCAGCGACCCCGCCGCCGCGCCGGCCGAACACTTCCGGCGGGTCCGTCTGAGGGGCCATTGGGTCGCGGACCGGACCGTCTTCCTCGAGAACCGCCAGATGAACGGCCGCGTGGGCTTCTACGTCGTCACGCCGCTGCAGCTCCAGACGCGCCCCGAAGCCGTGCTGGTGCAGCGTGGATTCGTTCAGCGCAGCCTGCTCGACCGGACCGCGTTGCCGCAGATCGCCACCCCGGGGGATCTCGTCGAAGTCAGCGGCCGGATCTCCCCGCCGCCAGGCCGGCTCTTCGAGTTCGCGCCCGCGGCCAGCGGTGTCATCCGGCAAAATATCGATGTCGCTCGGTTCGCCGCGGAAACCGGCCTCCGGCTGCTGCCGTTGTCGATTCAGCAGACGGAAGCGTCACCCGCCGGCGCGAGCGATGGGCTGGCGCGTCAGTGGCCGCGTCCGGCGGTCGATGTTCAAATGCATTATGGCTATGCGTTCCAGTGGTTTGCGCTGTGCGCGCTGATGGCGGGTCTCTATGTCTGGTTCCAACTCATCCGCCCCCGCCTCCGCCGCCCTGCCTGACGCCAGAGC
>CAZZWY010000192.1:5980-7577 GCA_964657785.1 uncultured Acetobacteraceae bacterium | reverse complement strand
CAGGCAACGGCTACCTGACGCTGGAATTGCTGCCGGCAGCGGTCGCGGCGGTCCCCGAGCCCGGCAGCCTGGCGTTGTTCGGCGCCGGCGTGATTGGCCTCGTCGTCACGCGGCGGAAGACGCGGTCGGCTTGAGACAGCGGTTCGATTTGGCCCGCAGCCCGGGCCAATTCTCGTCGGTGCCGCATGACTGTCGGCGTCGGCCCGCGCCTTTCGTTCTCGAAGCAGCCACAACATCTCGCTCGTCCGATGCAGGCCATCCCGTGTTCATTCGAAAGTCCATCATGCGCAAACGCTTTCTTATCGCGTCTGTGACGAGCATCGTCCAGGCGACCCTCTTGACCGGCCTGGCATCGATCGCGTCGGCCGCGCCCGTGCGGATCGACTACACCGGCGGCTTCACGACGTACAGCGTGCAGACGACCGGGACGTATCAGATCTTCGCGTTCGGGGCGCAGGGCGGTTTATATACGACCACCAACACAGCCGGTGGTCTGGGCGCCGAGGCAGCGGGGGATTTCAACTTGACCGTGGGTCAGGTCCTGAACATTGCTGTCGGTGGCATGGGCGGTGATGGCTCTCGCTACGGCGACGGCGGCGCCGGCGGCGGCGGGGGGACTTTCCTTTCCCTCGCCGGCACCGTGCTTCTCGTGGCTGGCGGCGGCGGCGGCGCTGGCGGTGCCGACAACGGCCAGGCCGGCGGGCAGGCTGGCATGTCGGGTGGCAGCGGCGGTGTCAACGGCCCGATGGTCTTGGCCGGTGCGGGGGGCACGGCCGGCAGCGGCGGAGCCGGCTCGCCAGACGAATCGGGCTCTGGTGGTGCCGGCGGCGGCGGCGTTCTGACCAATGGCGGAGACAATGACGGGCTCGGAGCCGGACGCAGCACGGGTGGCGCGTCGCTCGCAAACGGCCTCGCCGGCGGTCACGGCACTGCTCTTGCCGCCAACGGTGGATTCGGCGGTGGCGGCGGCGCGAGCAGCGGCGGCGGCGGCGGTGGCGGCTACAGCGGCGGTGGCGGCGGCGGGATTCAGGGCAACGGCGGCGGCGGTGGCTCCTACAGCGCCGGCTTGCTCAACGACGACCTGATGCTGCTCGGTGGCGTCAACGCCGGCGACGGCTACCTGACGCTGGAGTTGCTGCCGGCGGCAGTCACGGCCGTCCCCGAGCCCGGCAGCCTGGCGTTGTTCGGCGCCGGTGTCATCGGCCTCGTCGTCACGCGGCGGAAGACGCGGCCGGATTAAGGGCGGTCCATTCCGCCCGCGCTCGGCGCCGAAGTGCGCTGGCATGAGGGAAAACGCCCCGCAGCTCACCGGGCCCGAACCAGGCGTCCCCTCCTCGTCGGACCAGACAGAAGCTGCCGATCGCCGTGCGTGTCAGCGGAGCTCCTCTTCAGAGTGATATCATTGATATCGATTAGCAGGGGAGGTGGTATGGCTGATCTGCTTGTCAGAGGGATCGATGAGGCGCTGGTTCGTACGCTCAAGGAGCAAGCCGGCATGAACGGTCGCAGTGCGGAGGCGGAGCATCGCTCGATACTCGCCGCTGCCCTCGCTCGGCCGCGCAGGCGCACCTTCATCGAGGTGTTGGCGTCGATGCCG
>CAZZWY010000192.1:0-5970 GCA_964657785.1 uncultured Acetobacteraceae bacterium | reverse complement strand
CCCCCCCCCCGACTTCGAGCGTGCCGATAGCGGGCCCGAGGCGCCGCGTGTATTTGATTGACACGAATGTCATCAGCGAGGCTCGAAAAAGAGCACGTGCCGACCGAGGCGTGCTGGCGTTTTTCGAACGAGCTGCGGGCGAAGGCGAAACCAGCTACTTGTCCTCGGTATCCCTGGGCGAACTGCGCCGGGGGATCGAGCTGATTCGCCAGCGGGGCGACGTTCCCCAGGCTCTGCTGCTCGAGCACTGGTTGGCGATCGTTCTGGAGCAGTTTCCCGAGCGAGTGCTGAGTTTCGACGCTGAGGCGGCCCAGGTGTGGGGGCGTCTGCGCGTGCCGCATCCTGAACATGCGCTCGACAAGCAGATCGCGGCCATCGCGCTGGTCAACGACCTGATCGTGGTCACCCGCAACACGGGCGACTTCGCCGGCACGGGCGTTCGGCTGTTGAACCCGTTTGCACCGCAGTGACCGCGGTCAATCGAGCCAATCAGATCTTGACGAACACCAGGTCCCACACGCCGTGCCCGAGCCGCTGCCCGCGCTGCTCGAACTTGGTGAGCGGCCGGTGGTCGGGCCGGGGCGCATAGCCGTCGGCGGTGTTGCGCAGCGCCGGTTCGGCGGAAAGCACCTCGAGCATCTGCGCCGCGTACGGTTGCCAGTCGGTCGCGCAGTGCAGCACGCCGCCGGGCGCGAGGCGGCTCGCCAGCAGCGCAACGAACGGAGACTGGATCAGCCGGCGCTTGTGGTGCTTCAATTTGTGCCACGGATCGGGAAAGAAGACGTTAAGGCCGGCGAGGCTCCCCGGCTTGATCATGTCGGCAAGCACCTGCACGGCGTCGTGCCGAAGGATGCGCAGGTTGGTGAGCTGCAGTTCGTCGATCCGCTGCAGCAGCGCGCCGACACCGGGTTCGTGGACTTCGATCCCGATGAAGTCGGTTGCCGCAAGCGCGGCGGCGATGCGGGCGGTCGCGTCGCCCATGCCGAAGCCGATCTCGACGAAGAGCGGCGCCTCTCGACCGAAGATCGCTTCGGGATCGAGGGGTTCCGGGCGATAGGGCAGGACGAAGCGCGGCGCGAGCAGGGCGAGGGCACGGCGCTGGCCGCTGCCCATCCTGCCGGCGCGCAACACGTAGCTGCGGATCGAGCGATGCGGGTGTTGCGCGGGGGGATCGGCGGCGTCGGCGGTCGGCTCGTCGGCCGGTGACAGGGGGGCGTGCATGAGCGGGTCGGTTGCCGAAAGCGATGCGGTGCCGCCGGATTGTGAACGCCGCACGAACCCGGCGGCCGCGATGCGGGTCGAGCCGCGACCGGCACAGGTGCGCTGGTAGCCTCGGGTCATGTCTCGACGTCGCTCCTGCCGCTTCCTCCTCGCCGTGATGATCTGCGCCGCGGTGTCGGCCGCCGGCGCGAAGACACCGGCCGAACCGAAGCGCGCGGCGCTGCTGCCCCCGCCGGTCGCTGCGGCGATCGCGTCTTCCGGTCTGCCGACGAGCAGCTTCGGCCTCTTCGTGCAGGAGGTCGACGGCGACCGGGTGCTCGCACGCCTGAACGAGGAGCAGCCCTACACGATGGCGTCGACCACCAAGGTCGTCACCTCGCTCGCGGCGCTCGACCTGCTCGGGCCGTACTACCGCTGGCACACGTCGGCCTATGCGATGGGGCCGATCGTCGACGGCACGCTGCAGGGCGACCTGCTGATCGTCGGCGGCGGCAACGCACAGCTGACCTCGGCCGCGTTGCAGGCCTGGCTCGGCCGGATGCAGCAGCAGGGCCTGCGCGAGATCGCGGGCGACATCGTCCTCGACCGCTTCGCCTTTCACCTGAGCGCCGCCGACCACGCCCGCACGCCGGTGCAGTCGGCCTCCCAGCCGCGCCACGTCTGGCCCGACGCGATGACGCTCGACGAAGGCCTGCTCACGGTGAACCTGGAGCCGACCCGCGGCGCCCGGCCGGCGCTCGCACTCCAGCCGGCGTTGAGCGATGTCCGCATCGTCAACCAGGTGACGATGGGCGGCGGCTGCGACCCGTGGGCACAGTGGCGCAGCGGCCGGGCGGGAGAGGCCGAGGTGCTCGTGCAGGGCCGTTGGAGCGCCGCCTGCGGCAGCCGCTCGATCAGCTTCGTGCCGCCTGCCGACAGCGGCTACGCGGCGCGGGCACTGGCACGGATGTGGACTGCCTCGGGCGGCATCCTGCGCGGCAAGGTGGTCTCACCGGACCGCCCGCTCGGCGACTCCGCCGTGCCGCGCGGGCCGGACGGCGAGCCGCTCAAGCCGCTCTCGTTCGATCGCTCCAAGCCGCTGCCGGAGATCATCCGCGACATCAACAAGGTGAGCGACAACGTCGGCGCCCGCCACCTGATGCTGTCGCTCTCGCCCGGCTTTCCCGAGCGGGCGGCGACCCTGGCCGGTGCGCAGAAGATCATGCGGATGTGGCTGGCGCAGCAGGGTCTGGCGCCGGGCGACATCGAGGTCGAGAACGGCTCGGGCCTCTCGCACTCCGAGCGCGCCCGACCGCGGGCGCTGGTGCAGCTGCTGCGGCAGGGATGGCATGCGGAACAGGCGCAGGCGTTCATCGAGTCGCTGCCGATCGCCGGCGTCGACGGCACGCTCGCGAACCGGTTGCGGGGCCGGGCGATGGGGCAGGCGTTCCTGAAGACCGGCACGCTCAACGACACCGTCGCGCTCGCCGGCTACGTGCGCGGCGCGAGCGGCAGGACCTGGGCGGTCGCGATGATGGTCGTCAACCCGGCCGCGGCGCTCGGCCGCAGCGCGATGGACGCGACGATGGAGTGGATCGCGCGCAACGGCTGAGGCGGCCGCGCCTGCTGTTCTTCAGACGCCCAGATACCGCCCGGGCCGGTGATTCAGGATCAGGATCGCGCTGACCGTCAAGGCGCCCAGCACCGACTGCAGCACTTTCTCCGGCGGCACCACGAAGAGGGCCGTCGCGACGACGAGCAGGTCGACCGACATCTGCACCTTGCCCGCGCTCAAGCCCTTCTTCTGCTGTAGCCACTGGGCGAGGATGTTGACGCCGCCGACGCTGGCTCGGTGGCGCAGCAGCGCGAGCAGCCCGAAGCCGATCAGGAAACCGCCAAGGACCGCCGCGACCCACGGGTCCAGCACCTCGAAGCGCACAACGCGCGGTGCGAGGGCGGTGCAGGTCGACACGAGGGCGACCGCGGCGAAGCTCTTCAGGGTGAACTCGCCGCCGAGCTGGCGCCAGGCGAGCCAATAGAACGGCAGGTTCAGGCCGAAGAAAAGCGCGCCGAGGCTCGCGCCGGTGGCATAGCTCGTGAGAAACGCGACGCCGGCCACGCCGCCGGTCAGGAGCCCGGCGTGGGAGAACATCGTCAACCCGAGCGCGACGAAGAGTGCGCCGGCGATCAGCGCGTGGGCGTCGTCGATCCAGCTGTGGATGAGGGGCGGCGTCGCGCTCGCGGGGCGCTTCGACATCGCGCGGGTCATGTAGACGCTTCCTGGCTGAGTTCCTGACGTACGGGGTGCGGCCGCCGATGCGGGCGCCGGCCCGCCATGGCTCGCAAATCGCGCGCCAGCGAAGGCGTGCGGCAGGCAATTCGAGACGACCGGGGCGCCGAACTGCATCGTAGAATCGGGCCTCGTGCGGGTGTAGTTCAATGGTAGAACGGCAGCTTCCCAAGCTTCATACGAGGGTTCGATTCCCTTCACCCGCTCCACGATGTCTTCTCCTTCGATCACCGTAGTCGATCTCGCAGGCCTGGGCGAGGCGGGCGCTGGCGCGCTGCGTGCGTCGCCGTTCGGCCCGTTCGACGTCCGCGTCGGCGCGCCCGGGGCGGAAGACCTGTTCCAGTGGATCGCGACGGGCTGTGACGTGGTGCTGCTCGACGTCGACCGGACGCAGCACGATCCTTCGCGCATCGACGATGCGACCCGCAGCATCGCGATCCTCGTCGTCACGTCCGACCGCAGCCCGGAGGCGGCCCTCGGCTGGCTGCGCGCCGGCGCCCAGGAGGTGCTCTTGCCGGCCGAGCTGCTCAACGATGGCGCGCTCGCGAGGCGGGTGCAGGCGGCGGTCGAGCGCAAGCGCATCGAACGCGATGCCCGGACGGCCTACGCGACGGACCTCGAGACCGGTCTGCCGCACCAGCAGCAACTGATGGAGCACATGAGCCAGCTGCTCGCCTTGCGCGAACGCGAGCCTTCACCGATGGCGGTGCTGGCGTTGCGGGTCGAGGGCCTGGCGACGGTACAGGCGAGGCTGGGTCGCGAGTCGGCGAACGTGCTGCGGCGCAAGGTGGCGGTGCGGCTGCGCGCCGGCGTCCGGGCGAGCGACGTGGTCGCCTCGCTCGGCGATGACGGCTTCGCAGTGCTGCTCGGCGCGATGCTCGCGCCGGCCGATGCGGCGCGGGTCGGCGCCAAGCTGCTCGCTTCGCTGCTCGAGCCGTTCAAGGTCACCGGCAACGACGTGGCGCTCGCCGCGTCGCTCGGGGTCGCCCAGTATCCCGAAGACGGGACGGAGCCCGACGTGCTGCTGCGCCGCGCCGTTGGCCTGGCGGCGTCGACGCCCGCGCAGGGCCGTCTCGGACACGCGAATTTCGAGGAAACGGCGGGCAGGCCGGTTCCGGCGGCGAACGACGGCTGATCGGCGAGACAGTGGGGGCGCGCCTCTCGCGCTGCCCGGCCCGACGCCTTGCTCAGGTGGCGACCGACGCCAAGCCTGCATTTCTATAATCGAAGGTTTTGCCGACCGCGTCAGCCTCCGCCCGGCCGGGCATCCGCGCCCGGCGCTTCGCTCGAGAGAGCCTCGGCACCACCGAAAGAGCGGGATGAACACCTCCGAGATCCGTCAGACCTTCCTCCGCTTCTTCGCGGCCAAGGGCCATACCATCGTCGCGTCGAGCCCCGTCGTGCCCGGGGACGACCCGACGCTGCTCTTCACCAACGCCGGGATGAACCAGTTCAAGGACGTCTTCCTCGGCTTCGACACGCGCCCCTACACGCGGGCGACGACGTCGCAGAAGTGCATCCGGGCCGGCGGCAAGCACAATGACCTCGAGAACGTCGGCTACACCGCGCGCCACCAGACCTTCTTCGAGATGCTGGGCAACTTCAGCTTCGGCGACTACTTCAAGCAGGACGCGATCAGCTTCGCCTGGGAACTGCTGACGACCGTCTACGAGCTGCCGGCCGAGAAGCTCTGGGTGACCGTCTACGCCGAGGACGACGAAGCCTATGACATCTGGAACAGGCAGGTGGGCGTGCCGGCGGAGCGCATCGTCCGCATCGGCGACAACAAGGGCGCCCGCTACGCCTCCGACAACTTCTGGATGATGGGCGACACCGGCCCCTGCGGCCCGTGCACCGAGATCTTCTACGACCACGGCCCGGAGATCGCCGGCGGTCCGCCGGGCTCGCCGGACGAGGACGGCGACCGCTACATCGAGATCTGGAACAACGTCTTCATGCAGTTCAACCGCGACGATGCGGGCGTGATGCACAAGTTGCCGAAGCCGAGCGTCGACACCGGCATGGGCCTCGAGCGCCTCGCCGCGGTGCTGCAGCACGTGCACAGCAATTACGAGATCGATCTCTTCGTGAACCTGCTGGCGGCGAGCAAGACCGTGGTGGACGCGGCCGGCGCCGGCGCGAGCGACCCCGCGTCGCCGTCGCTGAAGGTCGTGGCCGACCACATCCGCGCCTGTGCCTTCACCGTCGTCGACGGCGTGATCCCGAGCAATGCGGGGCGCGGCTACGTGCTGCGGCGAATCACCCGGCGGGCGATCCGGCACGGCTACAAGCTCGGGGCGAGAAAGCCGTTCTTCCACAAGCTCGTGCCGGCGCTGGTCACCGAGATGGGCGAGGCCTATCCGGAACTCGCGCGCGGCGCGCAGCGGGCGACCGAGGTGCTGAAGCAGGAGGAAGAAGCATTCTTCCGGACGATCGCCAACGGCATGGAGATCCTCGAGCGCGCCCTGGCGGCGGTCGAG